>JAAFHB010000189.1 GCA_010906965.1 Mariniphaga sp.
CCCGACTAACTACAAAATTTCAAAGAACTATTATTGCTAAAAATCCAATAAAATAAGGACTTTTAGATATCTTTGTTAACTAAACGACATTGTAATATATATAGCAATATTTTTTGCACTTAAAAAAACTCGGCTTGTGTTAATATTCCCTAAAGCTCTTCTCCAGTACTCATCTGATCGGGGTACCCTGATCAGATGAGTACTGCCTTTTTATTTAAGTAAAATGGTATACTTTTGGACTGAACTACTGGTATACTTTTCGGTTGAAATAAACGATTATAATTAAGACATATGCAGGGTAGACAAAGAGTGACAAAAGAAAGACAATTTTGGACAATTCGTAACCTGAGATTATTTCATTATCAGGTTACGATTTAGGTTACGATTCTTTGTCGATGACTGTCCATTTGATGTCTTTAACCCAGGATAAATCACAATGAAAAAACCCTACAATATACTGATATTATAGGGTTTGGCTTACTCTTGGCTTCTTTTGTCTTAGCTTTTCAGCGGAGAGAGAGGGATTCGAACCCCCGGTACCGTTACCAGTACAACGGTTTTCGAAACCGTCCCATTCGACCACTCTGGCATCTCTCCTGATCTTCTGTCAGCCGCAAAAGTAAGAAAAACATCTTAATTACGCTTGTTAAATTGATCAAATTCCTCCTTTTCTCCATTCAAAGCTGGATGCAGTTCATTAAGAATATCAATTTTGGAACCGAATTAATCCCGGTAATGCTTGCAACAGCCGTTGAATAACCAATGAGTAATTAAGAATTAAAGGATTGCGGTCAGCATCAAATATTTCCAAACAAAACAGAGGCACAATTTATGCGCCTCTGTATGAATATAATTGAAAGAAAACTGTTTATCAGCCTTCACCCATATTTAATATTTGAAAACCTTGCCACCTGCCATTACCTGCTGGGTCTTTTCGTCGAACGTTGCTTTTTGTCCGGTACGAAGTGCTGCGGTTGTCATGATATTGGCAATTGAATGGCTGTAACCAGCCTCAACAGGCGCATTGGTCTTAACATTATTGGCACGAACACAATCCATCCAGTTCTTCATATGCGCATTTGTCAGAGGATCGGCTCCTGTATTTGAATCTGTTTCCACCTTTAATTGCGGAAGCTCGAAATCGGGAAGTAAATTGGCTTTCATCCCCATCTCTTTTGCATATCTTTCTTTCAAACCGCCTTCAGAAGTTACTTTATTGGTATCAAGGTCCAGCTTACCACCGTTTGAGAAATACCACTCTTTGGTACCACCCGATTCGTTGGTCTGGCGTGATGAATAAATCACCTGGAAGCCTTCATCCTTCTTATCCAACGGGCCGTAATCGAAAACAGCCGTCATTGTGTCGAAATTGCTGCGACCATCTTTCCATACATAAACATCACCATTTGCTGCAACCGAACGTGGATGAGGCAGATTGGTGAACCAATGCACTGTATCAATCTGGTGAGCCATCCATTGTCCGGGAATACCCGATGAGAAGGGCCAAAAAAGCCTGAACTCCAAATATTTTCGCGGATCCCATTTCTCGAACGGACGGTTCATCAGGAATCGCTTCCAGTCGGTATCCGATTCTTTAATTGAAGCAACTTCGCCCGGACGGCGCCAGCGACCTGGCTGATTTACATTCCATGTCATTTCGACCGCACAAATTTTACCGAACTTCCCATCCTGAATAAATTGATGAGCTGCCTGGTAATTAGGGCCTGAACGGCGTTGTGAACCAATCTGGACAACTTTGCCCGATTCCTTGACCGCTTTCTTCGCAAAAATGGCATCATCCATCGTTTCGGCAAAAGGCTTCTCGCAGTAAACATTCATTCCAGCCTTCACCGATTCGCCGCACAACAACGCATGTTGAAAGTCAGCTGTTGAGATGATTACCGCATCCATTTTCTGATTGTAGAACTCATCCGTATTGCGCGCTTCAAGCGGAGTCGTTTCATTGTTCTTTTTGATCCAGTTGAGTCCGTCATTCCGGCGTTTGCTCCAAAGGTCGCAAACAGATGCAAACTCAAAATTCATCTCTTTCGCATATTTCTGAAATGCAGGCCCCAAAGCCGATTCAAAACGGTTTGAAAAGCCAAGAATTCCAACCCGGACACGGTCGTTAGCACCAATGATCCGGCCATAGCTTTTTGCGCTCATTGCCATACCACCTAAGGTCAAACCGGCAGCGCCTATCGCCGATTTCTGAATAAATTCTCTTCTGTTCGACATGTTAGTTTCTATTTTATTGTTGATATTCTTTATTGATTGAGATTTATGAATTTTGAGTTTCATGCGACTGGCGGCTGGCAATTGGTAACTGGCTGCCTGTTGCCAGCCGCCAATTGCCAATCGCTATTTTACAGCTCCGGCTCCCAACCTTTTGCATATTCACGTCCCCACAATTTCATACCATCTTTGTCAAGAATGTGGCCATCTTTCGTATTTACATCGAACGATTTTCCAATCCGGAACCCAATATTTGCATAGTGACACATCATCTGACTGATTGCACCCTGTTCAATCGGCGAATTTAGTTGTGTCTCTTTGCCCCTGATCACATTAAAAAAGTTCTGAATGTGTGTATCTGTCATATCACCGCCACCACCAAGTGCTGTACCAGCTTCGGTGCTGGCAGATTTACTGCTTTTAACCAGCTTGCCTTTCCTGTCGAACAATTTATAACCGCCACGATCGACAAATACAGAACCTTCGGAACCATAAATAATTGTTCCACGGTCGGCCCCGTATGTCAGCATTGCATTGCGACTTTTACCGTCCCATTTAATAATTTTATTACCCGGAAAACGGAATGTTGCATCCATCGTATCGTACATCTCCCAGCCATCATTGAGAAAATGGCGCTTTGCTGCCTCTACATCAACATGCTCAGGATAATCAACCTGCAATGCCCAACGTGCCACATCAAGCTCGTGCGTAGCATTGTTTCCAGTTTCAGCAGTTCCCCAGTTCCAGCCATACCAATGCCAGTTGTAATCCCAAATGTCGTCCATATATTCAACACGCGGTGCAGGTCCCTGAAAAAGTTCCCAGTCGAGACCTTGGGGAATCGGAGCCTTCTTGGGAACCGGACATTCGCCCCTGGAATTGGAATAAAAAGCGACCGCTTTAAAGGCTGTACCAATCACCCCTTTATGAATTTGACTAATTATATCAATCGATTCAGGAGCCGAACGTTGCTGATTGCCCATCTGAACCACCTTCCCGTATTTCTTCTGGAATGCGACGAGTAATTCACCTTCGCGCGGATTGTGACTACATGGTTTCTCAATATAAACATGCTTTCCCGCCTCCATCGCCATCCATGTTCCTGGCGCGTGCCAATGGTCGGGAGTTGCATTGAAAACTGAATCAACCTGCTTGTCTGCAAATACATCGCGGATATCATTGATCAAAGTTGCTTTGCCATCCACTTTTCCCTGGAGATCTTTCCCTACCTTTTCGCGCTGGTGTTTCATCACATCGCAGATATAAACCAGGTCCACGTTATTGTTTTTATCCTTTAGTGCAGTGTAATAACTACTTACGCGACGTCCACATCCCATTAAGGCAACATTGATCCGGTCGTTTGCACCGATAATTCTACCGTAGCTTTTGGCGCTAAACGCCATTCCGCCAATTGTTAATCCCACTGCACCTACTGCAGATTTCTGTATAAATGCTCTTCTGTCCGACATAATTTAAAACTTAAATGTTTATATCTTTAATTTTGAATGAATTCTTCCGTGTGCGGTAACGCCACGAAGATAAACAAAAACATGAACAGACCGGATATGTTTTACAACATATTAAGATATGACTGAACCCCAATCAATACTGATATTTTTGTAATTCAGCAGGTTGATGAAAAAACCGGGAGAAGGGGAAATGGAAAAAATAAGTGACGGAAGCTGAGAAAAAGTGACTAAAGAAAAAATAAAGACATAAGAAAATTGAAACCGAAGATTACATTAACAATGAGAAATTTAATTATTTGCATGGCATTTTTTATGACGAACAACATATTAGAAGCTAAAGACTTAAACAGGCATATAGAAATGAAATGGGAACTTGGATATGCAGCCACAAAGGAGGCGAAGCCTGAAAAATGGATTCCGGCAACGGTGCCTGGCGCGGTTCAGCTTGATATCGCAAAAGCAGAAAAATACGCACCCTACTATTACGCTGAACATTGGAAAGACTACCAATGGATGGAAGATAATTATTACACCTATCGTTCAAACTTTAAAAAACCAGAACTCTTAACCGGCGAAAAGCTTTACTTTATATCAAAAGGTATTGACTATCAATTTGAAGTATACCTAAATGATGAAAAGATATTCGAACAGGAAGGTATGTTCACTGCTGTTAACCTCGATTTGACTGAAAAATTAAAAGAGAGTAACACATTGGTCGTAAAAGTATTACCGGCACCAAAGCTACATGCCAAACCGGTTGACCGAACACAGGCATCGCATAGCGTGAAACCTGCGGTGAGTTATGGCTGGGACTGGCATCCGCGTCTTTTACCGCTGGGTATCTGGGATGAAACTTATCTCGAAATACAATCGGCTTCATTCGTCAATGATATTCATGTAAATTATCAGTTAAACAACGATTTATCAAAAGCAGAAATCTCACTTGAAGTGAATGGACGTGCATTGAAAGGCAACCATTATCAATGGAGTTTGAAAGATAAAACCGGTGTCATCGTATCAAAAGCGGAAGGAAATATCGAGCGTGATGATTTTAAATCAACTATATCACTGAATAGTCCCAACCTCTGGTGGCCTCACGACAATGGTGAGCCCTATTTATACAATTCTGAATTTCAATTAATTGACAATTCAGGTAAAATTCTTCAAACGACTGCTTCTAAAATTGGTTTCCGCCGCGTGAAACTGGTGATGAACAGCGGGGCTTGGAGCGAACCCGAAGGTTTTCCCAAAACGCGTAGTGTTCCGCCTATACAGTTTGAGATAAACGGCCGGAAGATATTTTGCAAAGGAAGCAATTGGGTGAATCCGGAGATTTTCCCCGGAATTATGACGCGCGAACGATACGATCAATTGCTGACCCTGGCCAAAGAGGCAAATTTCAATATCTTACGAGTTTGGGGCGGTGGAATTGTCAATAAAGAATCGTTTTTTGAATTGTGCGACGAAATGGGAATATTGGTCTGGCAGGAGTTTCCACTGGCTTGTAATAATTACCCCGATGATTCGCATTACCTCAAAATTCTGAAACAAGAGTCGGCGTCGATCATTAATCGTGTAAAAAAGCATCCGTCACTCGCTTTTTGGTGTGGTGGCAATGAGCTTTTCAACAACTGGAGCGGTATGACCGACCAATCAATCGCCTTAAGAATGTTGAACAGTCAATGTCTTGCGCTTGATCCATCGACCCCATTTATTCCAACCTCACCCTTAATGGGAATGGCGCATGGTCACTATGTATTCCGCGAATGGTCGACAAAAGAGGAAGTTTTTCAGGAGATGGCCAGATCGAAATTTACAGCCTACACCGAATTCGGAATGCCAGCACCCTCTTCAGTAGAAATATTGAAAACCATTATTCCAAAAGAAGAATTGTGGCCGCCTAAACCTGGAACGTCATGGGAAAGTCACCATGCCTATAATGCGTGGGTTGGCAATACATGGCTGTGTCAGGATATCATCGAAGATTATTTTGGCAAATCTGAATCACTTGAACAACTTGTTGATAACGGGCAGCTTTTGCAAGGTGAAGGGTATAAATGTATTTTCGAAGAAGCACGCCGACAAAAACCGTATTGTGCGATGGCAATTAACTGGTGCTATAGTGAACCCTGGCCTACAGCAGCCAATAACAGCATTGTAAGTTATCCAAACATTCCGAAACCCGGGTTTTACGCCGTTAAAAATGCATGCCGGCCAGTGTTGGCAAGTGCAAAATTACCGAAGTTTAAATGGGCCGAAGGAGAAACATTCTTTGCAGATATTTGGATGTTGAACGATTATTATAAAGATCTCCCGGAAGGGAAAGTTACCATAAAAGTTATGGCGGAAGAAACTAAAATAGCTTTGCTAAACTGGGAATTTACAGGTTTGAAAGCAAATATTAACCAGGCAGGCCCGACGGTCCGCTTTAAACTTCCGGCATGGAAAACCGACCGGTTCACAGTTCTGCTCGAAGTGGAGGGGCATCCTGAATATAACTCGGAATACACCCTGGCCTATCAACCTCGTGCTATCACAGGAAAAAAATACACACCGGTTATGAATCAATAATTAATTCAATATCAATGAAAAACACATTCACTATTTTATTATTAATCTGCGCATTCCAATTGTTTGCACAACCCGATTCTGCAACTAAACTTCCGTGTAGTTACGACGAATTGACAGCACCCGATTTTGTAAAAGCTGTTGATTTATCGTCAGGCGTCTGTTTACTTCCAATGGGAGTTCTTGAGAAACACGGACCGCACCTCCCCCTTGGAACCGATATCTTCGAATGCCGGAAAGTTGCAACTACAGCTGCCAGTCAGGAGTATTGTATCGTCTTTCCAACTTATTATACAAGTCAGATCAACGAAGCGAGGCATCAGCCAGGTACAATCGCATACAGCCCCGAACTCCTGTGGAAAATGTTGCAGGAGACATGTGACGAGCTTTCACGAAACGGTTTGAAGAAGATCATTATTGTGAATGGCCATGGTGGTAACAACGACTTTCTGCGGTATTTCTGCATGTCGCAGTTGCATGCTCAAAAAGACTATGTCTTGATCTTTTTTCAGCCAGGCGAGAATGCGGATGTAGCAAAAAAAGTAAAAGCGCTGCGCCAGACAACAACCGGAGGACATGCCGACGAAGAGGAAACTTCGATGATGCGATATATTCGTCCTGACCTTGTGAAAATGGAACAGGCAGGAAGTCAGTCGGGAAAGAACCAGGCCAGATTAGCCGAACTCCCCGGCCAGTATACCGGAATATGGTGGTATGCTCAATATCCCAATCATTATGCAGGTGATGCAACGAAAAGCAGTGTTGAGCTTGGAAAGCTGCTTGTTGATTCAGAGGCAGATCAGCTGGTTGAACTGATCAAAAAAGTAAAACAATCGAATAAAATTGAAGAGTTGCAAAATCAATTCTACGAAGGAGCTTCAAATCCATTGAAAACCAAACAATAGACCTTGGCAGAAGGAGGATAAAAGTTAAAGGATAAAGGTTAAAGGATAAAGGTTAAAGGATAAAGGTTAAAGGATAAAGGTTAAAGGATAAAGGTTAAAGGATAAAGGGAGGTTCTATAATTTAATATTTTGATATACAGATATTTAATTGTATCTTCACATTGTTGAATGCAAAGTTATAAATTCTATGGGCAACGCGTATAAGTCACAAGGTAAAAAGGGTTTGTTCGATGAACATTTTTCCACAACCCATCTCTCCAATATGGGAAATCCGCTGGAATCAATTAGTAATGTAATTGATTTTGAACTGTTTAGATCGGTGCTTGAGTCCCGGCTGCTCAATACGTTCAGGAAGAACAATGCAGGAGCAAAGCCGTTTGATGTTGTGATGATGTTCAAGATTTTGATACTTCAGCGTTACTATAACCTTGGCGACAGACAAGTTGAATACCAAATTGTTGATCGAACAAGTTTTAAGAAATTCTTAGGGCTTGAAACTGGGGATAAAGTTCCAGACGAGAAGACTGTCTGGTCATTCCGTGAAAGGCTGACCCAGTCTGGTACGGTCGAGGATTTATTTGAGCTGTTTGTTTTCCATTTGAATCAAAAGGGCTTGATTTTCAATGAAGGTCAGATCATTGATGCCAGTTTTACCGAGATTCCCCGCCAACGTAACACACGTGAAGAAAACAAGATCATCAAAGATGAATCTGGTGACGACCTTTGGAATGACAACCCTAACAAGAAGAGCCATAAAGATATAGATGCCCGTTGGACAAAGAAGAATGGAGATACATTTTACGGTTACAAGAACCATGTTAAAGTTGATGCCAAGAGTAAAATAATAGGAACTTACTATGTATCAGATGCATCTGTGCATGATTCGCAAGTATTGGATTTATTACTTACAGAAAAAGATCAGGATCAGAACATTTTTGCCGACAGTGCCTATACTGGACCTGTGCAGGAAGGCACAATTTCAGAACACAAAATGATTAACAACGTCCACGAAAAGGGGTACAAAAATAAACCGCTAACAGAAGAACAAAAATCAAACAATACAATAAAATCAAAGACGCGTGCACGTGTTGAACACATATTTGGTTTTATGGAGCGGAGCATGAACGGTATGTATATCTGGTCGGTCGGGATGCCCAGGGCTACGGCAATCATTGGACTAATGAACTTGACTTACAATATTTTCAGATATGAACAATTAGTAAGATAATTAAATCGGCTGAATATCAACACAATAAAAGGAGCAAAAACAATAACACAAAGCATTCGAATAGAACCGAAGCCATTCTTTTGAGTAATTTTCCAATCAAAATTAGACGGAAATTATCTTGAATGAAAAGCTGCAGGAAATTATCCGGCACTGCTTCTTAATATTTTTTTTTAAAATGAATTTTTAGAACCTCCCTAAAGGTTAAAGGACAAAGGTTAAAGGATAAAGGTTAAAGGTTAAAGGATAAAAGATAAAGGCAAAAAGTAAAGTGCAATTCTACACTAAACTTTTTGCCCTTTCTTACTGGTTGGGGTAACATTAAATTGATTCCCGGTTAACCTACCGGTTTTAACACGTAGTAGGAATAATCTCCGTTAGGATATACGCCTTCAATGAGAATCGGCTTTTTACTGCCTGATTGCGAAAAGATTCTTTCGATATCTTCTTTGCTTGAAACGGATGTTTTATTTACATCTGTAATGATAAACCCAATTTTTACCCCGGCCTCTTTCAGTTTTCCACTTGTCAAATTGTCCACCTGGACTCCGTCATCGATTTGTAACTTCTCTTTGACTTTATCAGATACAGGACCAAATACAGCGCCAAGAACAGATATTGGTTCTTTTACGATCGAAGTGTCACCTTTCATGTTCCGTAAAACAATTTTGGCCTCTTTTAATTCTCCTTTTCTTAAATAGCCAACAGCAATTTCATTTCCGGGGCTGAACTTACCAATTTGTTCCTGTAACTGAGAACTTGTATTGACACTATTCCCGTTAATCGAAACAATGATATCCCCTTCCCTGATACCTGCCTTTCGGGCAG
>JAAFHB010000190.1 GCA_010906965.1 Mariniphaga sp.
TTGTGAACATGTTTTTTTCTGATGAAATATTTCCTTTCCACCTCAGGTACCGCGGGAAAGAAATCATCAAAACTAAATTTGGAAAGATCCGCTGCATTAAAATTAGCCCGGTTGTCGAAGTGGGCCGCATGTTTAAATCCCCCGACGATTTATCCATCTGGTTTACTGACGATGATAACCGTCTTCCCGTGATGGTTAAAATGGACATCCGCATTGTTGGAGCCGTTTTTTTGAAACTTGTTAAGTATGAGAATATTTTAAGTCCGTTGGCGACTGAATAGAATCTTCGTTATCAAACCTTATATATCTCCGAGAGAATTACAAACTGAAGCCTTCATTCCATATGAGGGCTTCTTTTATTTGAGTTCAAAAAGACCGATTTTTTTTACAACCGGAATGTATGCGTATATTTAATTACAACAGTCCGGTTGTTGTAAGGTGGTTGCTTTATTCCGGGTTCAAAATTGCGCGCAGTGCGTAAATCGTTAAAAACAAGGTACAGGTCATTCCCGTCGCGGGGATTGTACCGAAGCCTGAAATTTGTGATAATAATATTATCGATTTCATTGTACTGAACAAATGAGCTTAGTGAGATCCTGGTATTGAGCATATAGGTTATTTTAACCCTGGCGATGTTATTGGTAAACGATTGCACTCTGTTTGAAAAACTTACTTTATCCAGTTGATAGGACCCGGAAACCTGAAAGCTTGATGACAAACTAAATTCAGGTTTAAATGCAATCGAAAACATGTTTCCGTCATAAAATCCACCTGCCATGTAATCTAATGTTGCAGCAACCTTTTTTGTTTTGGGCGAATTCAGCATCCCAAACAATTTGTAAAATGTATATGTTCCGGCAGGTACAAAAACATGATCAGTTAGTTGAAAATCATTCAATAAACCTTCTTTGCGCATTCCGAATGCAATAAATGCACCATATCCACTTTTGGTCGAAACTTCAAATTGCGGAGAAAGCTCCATATTCTCCACATTCCCATCCTGTATTCTTCTAAGCATTTCAAAATCCAGGCTTGCCCTGTATTTGAAAATCTCTGAATCTTTTCCGGGAAACCAGCCATATTGGGTTGAAGCCCTTAACTCGTGTATATTATTTGTAAACATAAAGCCCGATCCCGGATTGAAATCCTTTCCCCAGTATGCATAAATTGCCTCATATCCAAAACCTTCCTCTGAACGTCGTTGCCAGGCCAACCTAAAAAACCCGGGGTCAGGTGATGCCATATTGCTTTCAATATTCTTGTCTTGTGTTTGTGCAATTTTGATATCCATATAGTCATCTTTAAAAAGCCTGAAGATGCCATCTATTCCGTAAGCAACATTGTATTTTCCATCAAACCCAAGCCTGGATGTAACGATTCCACCAATGTATGAATTCTCGTTGATCACCTGTTTTCTTAACCTGACGACTCCAAAATTCTCGGCTGGATTCTCGTTGAAACGGACTGTATTCATATCCAGAAAACCAACATCCCATTTGCCGATTCTTCCTACCATGCGTGCTCCTCCCAATATCCTGACGGGTTCTCCATTTGTAATCCCAATATTCCGGCTGTAAAACAGGGACTGAGGCCCTCCAAGTTCATAATTGAAAATACTGGCCCTTTCCTGGAAAAACAACCGCTTTTCGGGAAAGGAAAGAGAGTAACGGGTAAGATTAACCGTTTCATCATCAGCTTCAACCTGGGCAAAATCGGTATTGGCGGTAAAGTCAAGTGTCAGGTTACTGTTTATGTTGTATTTGACATCCAAACCTCCTGTCAGATCCGGATTGTCGTTCTTTACATACTGGCTTCCATCTTCATTCTTGGTCCAGTCCCTGGTAAATCCGGTAAGCAGGTAAGGTGCGATATACACCGGATTACGGGATGCAATGTTTTCAAATGCAACCGTCTCAGCCAGTGAGGGTTTCATCCGCGCATTCTCGCCATATTTTGTATCTATCGCCGGATAGGTATCAATTTCATTGCAATAGCTGATACCCCTGTTGATGATCAATCCCATTTTTGTAATATTTTCTACTGTTTGAAAACGGAGACTTGAAAAGGGAATCCGCATTTCGACATACCAGGCTGAATCGTCTTTTGATGTCATCACATCCCAATATGAATTCCAGGTGTAGTTGGTGCCACTATCATCGGGGCCGTTTCCAAGGGCATCATTTGAAACCGAATAATCAATTTTTAAACCCGAAGGCATCGTGAAAAAAGCAAGTGCATTTTCATTATCGTCGTACGAATCAAGGATAATTCCAAAATAATCAGAACTATTCGAAGTCTCATCCCTTTTCTTGCTGTTTGACACCATTTTTGAAATATCCTTGTAGTAAAGCTTCGCGCTTACCCACAAATAATCTTTGTCGTAGGTAATCCTAACATCACTTTCTTCGGTAGGCTGGTTTCCGTAAACCGGAAAGTGCATTTTCAACGGGATTTTTTCACTCAATTGCCAGTCAGGTTCGGAAGGTACACCATCAAAGTTAAGTTCACCCTTTAGCGGTACGATTTTCAAAACCTCGCCTGCCTTTATATTTGCAATAAAAATGAATAACAAGGCAATGGTCGTAATGACATTTATGATTTTCATATAGGTTGTTTTTCAGGGATAGGTTATGCCACGACACTTCTTCGCTTGAATAGCTTCTTCGTGACAGTGACATACCACTTAGCCCGTTGAAAGATATGAATAATCACAAAACCCACCAAAACTTGTCCGGTAACACTATGAATTTCCTTTAAATCAAAGAGTCCGCGTGGAATGATTTCTGTCCACATGGCAATGCTGGTTAGTACAAGGAGTACAAATAACAGGAGGGTGCCGGTAAGCAATTTGTTTTGCATGATGTGTTTCAGCGAAAACAACTTCTTATACCAGTTCCAGTGCTGAACTGTATGAAGAAACATCAGTACCAGCCATATTATTCCGCTGATCTCGTGGATTCCTTCGCTTCCTTCAGCACCTTCACCACGTTCTCTGTGAAATTCTGAATTCCGGGCTAAGTTAGCCGCTCCCCGATTTTCATGCCTGTCGGATCTGTCACTTACTTTTGAAAATAGTTCCTGATTGTTGCTATGCCTGCCTTCCGGTCGTTCTCCACCTTCCATAAAAAATAAGCCGGTAAATGCTGATCCGGCAAAGATGACGATCATCAAAATATTGACCACGTATTTTCCGGCTGATGTGTTAATAAGGTTTTGCATGATTTTTTAATTAAATAATTAATAACGATTTTAGGTCAAATTTATACGACTGAACAGTCTGCCAAAAGTGTTAACATAGTGAACTTGAAAAAGTAAAGGCTGAACTCTCCCAATGGGATGGTGAAGAATTTTGAAGGAAAGGGGTTGAATCCTTAGATCCTGCTTGCAGCCTTTGTCATCGGGCAATTTTGCATTATTTATTCGATACAACTCCTGTATAGCTCATTTTATACCAATAAACTAAAGGCGGAACCGGGTTACCTGATTCCGCCTTATATTGGAATAGAAACAAAACTTCTTTGCTCAAAAACCTTCTTCGATACCCGAGCCTCCCGATTGTTCAGAGGGACCCTGTTTTTCTGCCTTGTAATTGTTTATACGGTAACTCAATGTCAGCATTACAACCCTCGATTCGCGCTGCATCTTCATTTTCGAACTAAATCCTGGACCAGTGGATGAACCTTCCATTTTCATAGTTCCTAAAACATCACGCATACTGACAGTTGCCGTTAATTTCTTTTTAAGAAAATCCTGTTTGTAGGATAGATTGGCGAAGTACATTCCCTTCATTTCACCCTGCGCTGAAACGGTTGGTCCACGATAGGAACCGGTTAACTGAAACCTGCTGTTATCCGAAAGTTTTACGGTACTATTCAACCGGCTGGTATAATTAGTACTTTGTTTATCGATAGATTTTCCTAAAAGTTCGCCTTTCAATTTGTAATTATAGATGCTGAAACTTGCATTTACCAACAACCATTTGTTTATGTTGAAGTTACCCATGATTTCACCTCCAAGCGAGAAGTCACGGTTCATGTTACTTGTTGTCATGTAAACAATGCCATCGCCTTTTAACTCTTGCATACGTGTCATCAAATCATTGGTTGAGCGGTAAAACGTTTCAGCCGAAACAAAAGAATTACCAAACTTGTGCATGGTGCTCAATTCATAAGAGTCGGTATATTCAGGTTTTAGTCCCGGATTTCCCATACGAATGGTATATTGGTTCATGTATTGCGGGAAAGGATCAAGATCCCGTCCGTTAGGCCGGTTTATCCTCCGTGAATAGCTCGTCATCACCTGTGTTTGTTCTGTCAGATCGTATGAGAAATGTAAGGAAGGAAAATAATCAAAGCGGTCAAGAACATAAGGTACTGTTGCTTTGGAATGATCCATCGTTCTTTTGGTATATTCGCCACGTAGCCCAACCTGATATTGAATTCCTGATAAATTGCCGGAGTAGATCGAATAAATGGAATGAATATCTTCCCTGAAATTCATATCGCTTGTAAACAATGGATTGCTGATGAAAGTGCCTGAAGCAGGATCGAAATTTTGAAAATTGAAATTCTCTTTTTCAATTTCGCTCATACTTTGGAGACCGGCCTCAAATTTTGACTTATCATTTAATGGAAGGGTATAGTCCAATTTTAACCGGTACTCGTTTGACGTGCTTCCTCCGCTGGTGACAATACGCGAGAGGTAAGTGTTGGTTTGAAGGTAGTTCAAGTCTGATAATGATTCGTCAATGGTTTCACCTTCACTTCCATCCCTGGACTGATAATCAAATGATCCTTCGAGTTTGTGCGTTCCTGATTTATCAAATTTGGTCAGGAAGCTGGCGGTACTGTTTATCGTGTTACCCTCTCGTGTTGAATTATTATTTTGTACTGAATAAACGTTGAGTGTACCCGGTACATCGTAGTTGTGGAGGTAACTGTTTTCAGATGAGCCAAAATTGTATTTCCCGAATTCGGACGAAACAGTGACTGACGTTTTATCGGTAAGGTAAAAATCCAAACCTCCTTTTAACTGTTTTCCACCCCTGGACTGGTTCCTGTTTCCGTTATTAGTCAGGTAATTTGTAGTATCGCCTGAATAAGTTTCCATGCTTGTAATCATTGTGCCGTGGTCAGTATTGTCGTTCAGATTGGCACCCAGAAAAAAGTTGATTTTTTTTGTTTTGTAATTCAACAGCAAGTCGCTGCCGTATTTATTCCCGCTTCCAAGATTTAGGTTTACAGATCCGTTAAGACCGGTCAGTGAATTCTTTTTCATCACGATATTGATAATTCCTGCCATTCCGTCCGGGTCATATTTAACGGATGGATTCGTGATGATTTCGATGTTCTGGATCGATGCCGATGATATTTGTTTTAATGCATCGTTACCGGAGAGAACACTTGGTCTGCCATCAATCAGCACCGTGAAATTGGATGAACCTCTCACACTGACATTCCCGTCAATATCAACTTCGACAGACGGTGTATTTTCAAGTGCAGTAACCGCAGTTCCTCCCGTTGCATTGATGTCGTTCGACACATTTATCACTTTTTTATCAATCTTATATTCAACCCGATTACGTTCAGCAACCACCTCAACTGCTCCAATCTGCTGATTGGAAGGAACAAGTGTCAGAGTCCCCAAATCAACAACCTGCGCGTTTGGAAGAATCTTCACTTCGCTCACTTTAGTCTTGTTAAAACCGATAAAGCTTGCCTCAACATAATAGGTGTCATTGGGCAAGTCAGAGATCACGAATATACCGGGTGCAGAAGTAATCGTTCCTGCTACAAGTTTAGCATCCCGTTTCCGATATACAGCTATACTTGCATATTCCATTACAGATTTGGTATCAGCATCAATCACCTTCCCTTTAATCTTCCCGTTTTTTGCTGCATTGACTGTCTCTCCCGAAATTCCCTTAGCTGTGGAAGGAAGTTGTGAATAACCCGGATGGGAGAAGCAAAGAATTGCCAATGAAACAACCATCAGGACCTTTACTATGCGGGTTTCTACAGGTGACAGAAGTGAATTTTTCATGATGTCAGTAATTAAATGGCTTATTGAATTTGATGTTGGATCAAATCTATATCATGAATCAAGTGAGGCAATCGGAAATTGTAGTGAAGGGGAAAAATTGAAGGGTGAACTTGCTGCCAGGCGGAATGAAGTTTTCGGGCATAATCGGATATTACCGATGCTTCAGGAAAGGATTAGCCCAAGCTAAAAAAACAAAGATTCAACAATCCTATTTAATGATTGTTGAATCTTTGTTTTTTTAATAATGGATGAAATTACATTTGTTTTTATTTGCGGCTTATATTTTGTATCGTATTTTAATGTTGATTAGCTGACGATTGTCATTTTTATCAGACGAAGAATAAGATTAACGCTAACACAAAGCCTCCTAGAGTAAAATAGAGTCCCTTTTTGAAAATTGCTGTTTTGGGAGTAAACATCCAAAATGCAGAGATGATAAAAAACACAAGTGATACTCCAAAAAACACATTTAAAAAGAATAAAGGATCTTTTGATTGTGATTTGTGAATTTGCGTCATTTTGTTCAGGATAAAAGGGAGCTCTTTGACTTTGTAATCAGCTGATCCTGTGGTTTTATTATAGACTCCGCCCTCAAAATAAATCAGATTTCCCTCTTCCTTTTCAACCTTGAGTTGCCTCATCCCCAAAACTTGTCCTAATTCGCTACTTTGCAACTCCGTTTTAATTTGTTTCTTAACTTGCCTTTCCTGCTTCAGAAAATCGCTGTCACGATAGATTAAAACAATGCCGCTTAAAGCATAAATCATAAAGATTCCGGCCAAAAAGAAACCCAGATACCGGTGAATAATACGCATTGATTTTGTCATTGAATTCATATTCCTATAATTCTAAAATTTATTCTTATTAATTTGTGAATCAGTTTGAAATAAGGAGGTGCTAAATACCTCCTGAAAACCACTCCCTGAATTCAGAAACCCTGACTTTGCTGATGAGAATCTTTTCCTGTACAGGTACTTTCAGGTTGACGGATAAGCGGTTGTTAAAGTAAAAGTCAACCTCTTTAATGGCGTTGCGCGAAATAATAAATTGACGGTTGGCACGGAAGAAAACGGAGGGATTGAGCATTCCTGAAAGCTCGTCGAGCGTATATTCAAAAATATAAGATTTTCCATCGTTGGTTTTTGCTTTCACCAGTCCATCTTCGATAAGTATATATGCAATATCCTGTGCAACCAAAGGAATCAGTTTGCTCCCTTTTACAGATACGAGAAAGTGCGTTTTATACAATTTTTCTTTTGTAAGCGAAGCGATCAGCTGCCTGATATCGGTTTGCTCAACAGTTCCTCCTGTTAGCCTTTTTAGCTTATCCAAAGCTCTCTCAACAGCTTCGCGGGTAACTGGTTTAAGCAGATAATCAACACTGTTGACTTTAAAAGCCTTAACTGCGTATTCGTCATAAGCGGTTGCGAAAATAATGGGACAGGTGATATTGATGTGTTCGAATATTTTAAAAGCAGAGCCGTCTGCGAGGTGAATGTCCATGAAAACAAGGTCAGGGTGAGGATTGGTTTCGAACCATTCAATCGTAGTTATGATACTATCCAGAACAGCAATGACCTGAAAATTTCCAATTTCATTCAGTACACTTTGTAAATGGCGCGCAGCAAGCGTTTCGTCTTCAATAATAAGTGCTCTCATATTGATTTAGGTCTGATCAATGGAACTTCCACTCTGAACTCGTTATTCTCCTGTGAAATTTGAATTTCCCTTTCACCAAGCAATTGAAACTGTTTTGCCAGGTTTGTCAGGCCAATTCCGGTTCCCTCTTCAGGAGTAAGTTTTTCCTGTATCCGGTTTCTCACCACAAGAATTTCATTTTCAATGGTTTGAATTACTATCGTTAAAGGATTGCGTTTGCTGATTTCATTGTGTTTAACGACATTCTCCAACAGGGTTTGTACGGTCAATGGTGGCAACAGCAGCCCCTTCAGTCTTTCATCCACTTCGGTTTTGACAATCAGATTCGTGTCGTACCTCATTTTAATCAGAAAAAGATACGAGTCGGCAAACTCCATCTCTTCACTGAGAGTCACTGTTTTCTTCTCATTGCTTTGCAGCGTATAACGCAAAACCTGCGAAAGGTGGTCTACATATTGACCGGCAAGATCGGGCGACTCTTGTATCAGCGTTTTCATGGCAGTCAGTGAATTGAACAGAAAATGGGGACTCACCTGATTCTTCAATGATTCAAACTGACTTTGAAGGCTTTCAGTCGTAAGTTTTTCATTTTCCAATTCATAGGTCTGCTTCTGGTAAATGAGACGCATTAAAAAAACAGAGCCTAAAACCAATGCTAAACTGAAGAAATTTTTAAGCATCAATTCATCATGATGACTTCGCGGATTTATTACAAATCCAATTGTCGGTTTTATTGAATTGAAGATTAAAACGAGCACAGATACTGACAAAATGGATAGCAATAAAGAGATGATAACAGTTTGAAATTTCAGCTTTCGGTGTCTCTCAAATGGCCTGATAACAAAAAAGTTAAGTGTAAACATCAGGTATGCGACCAGAAAATTGACGAAAACTTCCATTATTGCCATCGTAACATCGAAATATTCGGTGCGATGACCTTCCGTGTGGCCTCTGTCGATGTCGTCAAACAAGGCTGATAAAATAAATGGAAAGTTTATTGTCAGGCATATCAGCAAAGACAAAATCAGTGCAATGCCAAAATATTTCTTTGTTAGATTTCCTTGCATAATCCTCAAATATACATCGTTTTGATATTTATTCCGGAAAAAAGCAGGTCAAGCTGATAAAATAGGGAATGAAGCAGAATAATCGTCGGGTAAAATATTTCTGCCAACTGGCAGGTGACGATTTTTTTAAAAACCGGTATGCAATTTTATAACGGCTAATTATTCGTCACTGACGAATGGTTTTGTAGCTGTAATTTTCAGCTGCTATTTATTTCTTCGGGCTTTTTACAATGCTTGATTTAATTCCCGACAGAATCGACTTGGCGCAATAATTTAAAATAAATCTTTCGGGATCTCTTTTGTAATCGATGACCCCCTCTCTGACGTCTTTCCGTTTAAGCGGATTGGAATCCAATATTATAATGTTGGCGATTATTGAAGTAACCTGCTCTTTAAGTGCAGTGGTATTATCTGTCCGCTTAT
>JAAFHB010000191.1 GCA_010906965.1 Mariniphaga sp.
GAATCGAACCTTGAAAGGTAAACTTTTAGTGCATCTTTCGAAAAATGATCGAAGGTCAGTCCCTCTCCGCCTGGTGCAGCACGTTTTACTTTCTGAAGCGTTCTCCCGCAAAAGGCAGCATAAATTTCCCAGTCCCCATTTTCGGCAATCCAGTTCAGCGTTCCGCCGGCATCGACTAAGGTGGTCAAGTCTTTCACTTTGCCATCAGCGCCATAAGCTGTTACCGCCTGAAGTTGAACACCTGCATCTTGTTGTTTGGGATCTGAAGGAATCAGTTTCTCAGAGAGGTTTTCGCCGTTACGGACAGAATATTTTTGAAGAATCAGTTTAGATGCTGCTGTCTTTGAGGTGATTTGCGGTCCGCCAAAAGGCCAGCCTGTACCCGTATTCATGTCAATGCCCATGTTATTTTTCCCGGCCTCACGCACAGAAACATCCAGCATCTTCATCCATTCCGGAGAAAGAAAGGAGATGTATTTGGATTCAAAACCAACAGCCCCATAAATAGGGGTAATCTCAAGACCGCCCAACCCAGCTTCGCCATACTTGGAAATTAATTTGGTCAGATTCGTCTCATCAACAGCACTGCCCATCCACCACCAACGACTCCAGGGCTTTGATTCTTTTGTAATGGACGGCCAGCCCGGTTGAGGATTTTTTGGCTGACTTTGACAAGGGGTGAAGAATAGTATCGTAAATACCAAAAGCATCCCTGTAAGCATGTTAATCCTTAAGCTTTTGTTCATGGCTGGTCTATAAAAATTAGCGATTTGCTTCAATCAAATTACAGTGGCTAGGTCAATAAATGTCAGGCAACAAATTTATAATAGTTTCTTCAACAGCAATCAGTGTTAT
Organism: Mariniphaga sp.; assembly: GCA_010906965.1. Lineage (GTDB taxonomy): Bacteria > Bacteroidota > Bacteroidia > Bacteroidales > Prolixibacteraceae > JAAFHB01. The sequence continues at coordinate 856 of JAAFHB010000191.1, forward strand.
CGGATGATATGACAAACATGAATATTTCCAAAGACGCTCAATGCTGACTGCTATTCAGATAGAGTGCTGCTGCTCCGTAGATAGCAGAATTTTCAAGCTCCGATATTTCAATTTTCAGATTGGTCAATACATTGCGGTAATCAAAATTCTGGATTGCTTCGAACATCGCAGGTTTGAAATATTCATACGCTTTTGTAAGTGAACCTCCAAGGATGATTATTTCAGGATCGTACGCATAAAGTATTGATTTGATGGCCTGTCCCATATGGAAACCATATTCTGAGAATAGTTGAATTGCTGCCTGGTCGCCCAAAACCGCCTGATTGAATGCATCAATAGCTGATATGGACTTCTCTTCAGAAAAGAATTGTCCGCTGCAATAGCGTTCGAAATTACTGTTCAAATAAGGAATGTTTCCAAACTCACCGGCACAACAATTCTTCCCTTCATATAATTTACCATTAAAAATAAGACCACTACCCATTCCTGTACCAATTGTCAGGCCAACGATGCTCTTGCAATCTCTGGCTTTTCCATAGTATTTTTCGCCCAAAGCAAAACAATTGGCATCGTTGTTCACATAAACCGGTACTTTATAGCGACTCTCCAGGATATCTTTCAACGGGACTATTTTCCAGGATGGAATATTTACAACATCATAAACGATCCCTTTTTCGACGTCGACAACTGAAGGAACACCAATCCCGATGCTTTTTGTATTGTCATCAAAGCAACTGTCGATCAATGCAATGAGTTTTTCCAATACTTCAGATTGAGAACCTGCGGCTGGAGTGGGTTCTTTGGTAAGTTGAATGATTTTCTCCTCAGCCACTTTACCTGTACGGATATTTGTGCCACCCAGATCGACACCAATTATATTTTCGAGACTCTTCATAATAACTGAATGATTTTTGTCTTTAAAAAAGTACTCCTCCTTTGTATCTTAAAACAAAGGAGGATTACAAAGAAAGCTAATTTTCAAAAGCGATTAACTATCGGCATACCCTGGATTTTGGGTAATTGTCCCGTTACTGTTATCAATTTCGCGTTGTGGAAAGGGTAGCAATTTATGCGTGGCAGGGACAAAAGTCCGTCGTAATTGATAATTAAATAATTGTATGGAATCAGCCAGAATTAGTGATCTTTAGACGCTTGCTGGAATACCAATCTCTTATAAAACTTGACTCAATAAGTGTTTCCGTTCCTTGTGAATTTTGTAAATCAATTCACCAAATAGCGTATTGGCCCATGCAAACCACGAGCGTGTAAATTTATCAGCATTGTCCTGCTGAAATGATTCGTGCATAAAACCGGTACCTGCATGGGTGTTTTTCAGCCATCGTAAGCATTGTGTAATCTCTTTATCGTCGTCCGAAGTAATCGCTCTCATGATGATGCTCATTGGCCAGATCATTTCTGCTCCGCAATGTGGACCACCAATACCAGACGCAGCTTTACCTTCGAAAAACCAGGGATTGTCTTTGCTTAAAACAAATTTACGCGTATTCAAATAGACCTTATCGTCGGGTTTTACTCCTCCGAGATAGGGAATTGCCAGAAGACTTGGAATATTTGAATCATCCATGTAAAGACGGTTTCCAAAACCATCAATTTCAAAAGCAAAAACTTCTCCGTAATTCAGGTGACTGGCTGCAGCATATTGTTTCAGGCTTTTTTCAACGGTATCCGCCAGTTTATTGCATTGGGCGGCAAATGCCGGCTCATTGAAAATATGTCCAACAAGTTCAGCCATTTGGCGTAAGGATGTCAGTGCAAAAAAATTGGAGGGAATCAGGTATAAAAAGGTGGTGGCATCGTCGGACGGACGGAATGTCGAACAGATCAAACCATTGGGTTTAACCGGATTTCCAAAACCATCACCAATCACCGTATCTGTTTGTTTGCTCGTCACCCGCATGAAATGATAAGGTCCTTTACCTGTGATGCGCTGCTGCTCTTCGAATGTTTTTACAATCGTTTTTGCCGCTTTAAGCCATTGTGCATTATATGGTGTTTTATCACCTGTCAGTTTCCAGTAATGATAACTTAAGCGAACCGGATAACACAACGAATCGATTTCCCATTTGCGTTCGTGCAAGTCGGGCTTCATCTCAGTTAAATCGGTTTTCCATTCGCTACCAGTAGGACCAAAATTAAAGGCATTTGCATAGGGATCAATTAAAATGCATTTCGTTTGGCGGTTGATCAATCCAACAAATAGTTTTTTCAATTGCTCATCCTTGCCTGCCAGGTGAAGATAAGGCCAAACCTGGGCGGTAGAATCTCGCATCCACATGGCGTCGATGTCTCCTGTAATGATAAATGAATCAGGTACTCCATTCTGTTCCGAAAAATGAACGGTCGTATCCAGGGTATTGGGATAGCAGTTTTCGAACAGCCATGAAATCTCAGGGTCAGTAATATCCTTTTTTATTCTTAAGATTTCTTCTTCGACCGCTTTGCTCACGAACAGCCTTTTTGCAACCGGTGGACGAAGTGATTCCTTTTGAGGTGTTGAGGCTGAAAGAAAGCCGGGTACCATCGCCACTGCGCCTGCTCCAAGTACTGATTTGTTTACAAAATTTCTACGATTCATAATGATACTTTTAAGTGATATCTTAATTGTAATGACTCTTTTCTTTATGTTTTTACTGGTTTTGTAAGTAGGTCGAAAGTTCCTGGATATGATCTGTATTGATGTAGTCAACTTTCAGATTCATCAGGGTTTTCCACGCAAAGGCATCGTCGGGTGCATTCCAGAATCTTATTTTTTTGTTTAAACCATGCACAGAATCAATGACTTGCTTTATTCTCATCTCCTCTTTTTCCAGCATTGGTTCTTTCCCTTTCCATGTGGTGAAGTTTGCCAGGTTTTCGCTGTAAAGTGCAATTCTTTTAAGCTGCTGATTATCATATTTAAGGGTTACATTTCCGTCAAACCAGATAAAAAGCGGATATTTGCTGAAACCGGATGGATCGGGTCTGTTACCGGTAATGACGACGCGGATGGCATTATTGTTCTGATTTGAATCAAAAACGTCAGGATATTTTTTGAGCTTTTCTACCAGAAGAGAAAGCGTCGGTTCGAACGCAGTTTTTAAATCAATCATTAACTGAAAAGTCGAAGGGTGATCGTTCCAGGCTTTCCCGCTATTTTTTCTGAATAAGCGTACAATTGGCTGTATATAAAGCGAATCTAACAATTTTTCAGCTTTGATATCCGATTTGTTGTGAGCCACAAACAAATCTCCGTTTACAGCCCAGATATCTGCTTCGATGGAACCAAAATGAGCGTTATAAGCCAGCATAAAAGGAGTTTGCTGCTCGTAATCGTTATGCGAATGAGCATTCAGCGTTGTATACTGGGCCTGAGATGAAATCGAAATAATAAAAACCAGTAGAATCGAAGAGAAAAATCTTTTCATATTTTTTTGACGTTTAAGAATTTTATTTACTTTGTTTCCGGACGACCATTCAGCATTTCCTTTTCAATCAATGCAAATTTAAACCATTTTTATTGGTTTCTGAATGCCGGATGGCCTTTCCCGATTCTTCAGGAGAACTCGCAGTTCGCTTTTTCATCCATGATAGTATTTATTGGATTTGTCAGTTTATATCCACTGGAAATTATTTAGTGTTATTTTTAGGCTGATATCAAGTTAAACGGTAATTTCACCTGGATAAAAAAACAAAATATTGCAGGACAATGATTAAACAGAAATTTACATCCGTAATGCTTTTATTATTAATGTTTACAGCGCAGGTTTCGTTTGGCCAGGACTGGGCAAATCTAAACCGTTTTAAAGCTGAAAATGCAAACCAGGTTCTTCCTACACCTGGTGAAAAGCGGGTCGTTTTTATGGGAAACTCAATTACCGAAGGCTGGGTCAACCTTCATCCCGAATTTTTCGCCGGCAAATTTTATATTAATCGTGGGATAAGTGGGCAAACCACCCCTCAAATGCTGGTTCGGTTCAGGGCCGATGTAATCAAACTTAAACCAAAAGTAGTTGTCATTTTAGCTGGTACAAATGATATTGCCGGGAATTCGGGCCCATCAACACTCGAAATGATCGAAGACAATATCATTTCGATGGCTCAACTGGCAAAAGCCAATGATATTAAGGTCATTCTTTGTTCTGTGCTTCCTGTTTACGATTACCCATGGAAAACCGGTCTTAAACCAGCGGAAAAAATAATTGACCTTAATAAGTTGATAAAAACTTATGCTGATAAAAATGGACTAATTTATCTTGACTTCTTTTCACCGATGGTAGACGAGCGAAAAGGTTTGAAGGCAGAATATTCAAAAGATGGCGTTCATCCAAATGAAGCCGGATACAATGTAATGGAACCACTTACAGAGAAAGCAATTGAAAAGGCTTTCAACATCAGTCAACCGGGAACTGCAGTGAAAAAGACGGTTACTCATAAAAAGACAGTCACTCATAAGAAACCGGTTGTTAAAAAGGCCCCGGTTATTCAAAAGAAGCCGGTTGTTCTAAAAGCTACGGTCATTCAGCCAAAACCGGTTATTAAAAAATAATAGATATGAAAAAATTACTCTTGTCCCTGACAATTGGTGTAATGGCATTTTCGGTGTCTGCACAAAAAAAGATTGAATGGATCTCTACCACTGAATCATCTCAATGGGTGATTCAAAAAGGTTTAACTGCCGTGCCTGCATCGGGGAAATCGGATGTTGAGATTCTGTTGGAAAAGCCTTTACAAACCATCGAAGGTTTTGGCGCCTGTTTTAATGAACTGGGATGGACATCCCTAAATTCGTTGGAAAAAGCTGATCGCGAATCAATTCTAAAGGAATTATTTGCGCCAGGTGTTGGTGGAAATTTCACAATCTGCCGAATGCCAGTTGCTGCGAACGATTTTGCCCGCGACTGGTATTCGTATAACGAAACGGAAGGCGATTTTGAGATGAAGAATTTCAGTATTGCCAACGACTTTCAGACGCTTGTGCCTTTTATCAAAAATGCCAGACAATACAATCCGGCATTAAAAATCTGGGCATCTCCGTGGAGTCCACCTTCGTGGATGAAATGGAATAAGCATTACGCCTGCGCCAGTACCGGTGCTGATATAGATAAAAAATTCCAAAACGGTCTTGACAAAACCAAACAAGGCAAGGAAGGTGCTAACCAGTTTATTCAAAAGGACGAATATTTCAAGGCTTATGCGCTTTACTTCTCCAAATTTATAAAGGCATACCGCGACCAGGGAATCAACATTGCTGCGGTAATGCCTCAGAACGAATTCAATTCCTGTCAAATATTTCCCTCATGTACCTGGACATCTGCTGGTCTGGCTAAATTTATCGGTTCCTATTTAGGTCCTGCCATGGAGAAGGAGAACGTGGAAATCATGTTCGGAACCATGGAGCGTCCGAACATCGCACTTGTGGATACTATTATTAATGATGCGTTGGCTGGCAAATACATTAAAGGTATTGGTTTTCAGTGGGCAGGGAAAAAGGCAATTGCTGATGCTCATCAGAAATATCCAAACATGCGGCTGTATCAATCGGAGCAGGAATGTGGGGATGGAAAAAACGACTGGAAATATTGCAGTTACGCCTGGACACTAATGAAACATTACCTCGACAACGGCGCAAATGCATACATGTACTGGAACTTATCGCTCGACAAAGATGGTTTCAGCCGATGGGGTTGGCGTCAGAATTCGCTCGTTAGCGTTGACTTATTGAAAAAAACCTACACCTATAACTTTGAATATTACCTGCTGAAACATGTGAGCCATTTTGTGATGCCTGGAGCCCGGTTACTTGAGACAAATGAAACAAAGGCAAACCTACTCGCATTTATCAATCCGGATAAGAGCATTGTGGTTATTGTCCGAAATGATGAAAAAGCAGATAAAAAAATCAACCTGAAAATTGGTGAGATAGCGATCAACCAGCTGTTGAAGGCTGATTCGTTCAATACTTTTGTTGTTAAGTAAGTTAGAAATCGATAAAATGAGAAAGACGAGCTTCCTATTTTTAATTTGTTTGGTCGGACTGAATCTGAACAATGTTTTTGCCCAGGTAAAACCAATCAGTCTTCATCCCGGAAATCAGCATTACTTTAGTTATAAGGGGAAACCAACTATTCTGATCACCTCCGGCGAACATTATGGAGCAGTTATGAACCCCGATTTCGATTACCGGATTTACCTTGAAACCCTTCAGAAAGATGGGCTGAACCTGACTCGGACCATGACCGGCGCTTATTTTGAACCTGCAGGTGCATTCAATATTTCCAAAAATACAATGGGCCCGGATGCGCTGAAATTCCTGTGTCCCTGGGCTCGGGTTGAAAATGGATTAAAGTTTGATCTTAACCGATGGGATGAGGCTTATTTTACCCGACTGAAAGACTTTATTGCTGAAGCCCAAAAACGGGGTGTCATCGTGGAACTGGCATTGTTCTGCCCGTTTTACGAAGAGATGCAATGGGAACTTAGTCCATTCAATATCAAAAACAATGTCAACGGATTGGGCGCAATTCCCCGGACCGATGTGTATACACTCGATAAAAATAAAGGACTTCTGGCAATTCAGGAAAAGATGGTCCTTAAACTGGTTGAGGAATTAAAAGATTTTCCTAACTTGATCTACGAAATATGCAACGAACCTTATTTTGGCGGAATTACTATCGAATGGCAAAATCAAATTGCACAGGTAATCACCGATGCTGAAAAATCGTTCAGGAATCGGCACCTGATTTCGCAAAACATTGGCAATGGATTTCAGAAAATAGAGGAGCCAAACCCATTGGTTTCGGTTTTCAACTTTCATTATGCTACGCCACCCAAAGCTGTGACCCTCAATTACGATTTAAACAAGGTAATTGGCGAAAACGAAACCGGCTTTAACGGACAAAAAGATTCAACCTATCGTAAGGAAGCGTGGGAATTGATCTTAGCCGGTGCCGGGCTGTTTAACAACCTCGATTATTCGTTTACAACCGACAACGAAGATGGCACTTTTCAGTATCCGGCGGCCCAGCCAGGAGGTGGAACGCCGGCCTATCGCAAACAATTGAGTTACCTGAAGATATTCATCGAATCATTCAACTTTGTGGCTATGAAACCCGACACAACCGTCTATGCCGGAGGATTGGCGGGGAATAACAAAGTCTATATCCTGGCTGAAACAGGGAAACAATATGCCATTTACTGGATGGGTGGCAAACAGGTTCATCTGGAATTGAATCTTCCCAAAGGCAATTATTCGTTGGAGTGGATGAATCCGTTAAGTGGAATAGCTGAAAAGAAAATTTCATTGAATCATCCCGGCGGTAAGGCAAAGCTTGAATCGCCGGCATATTCAGAAGATTTCTCGCTGAGGATTTTAAAGGTTCGTACTAAAGGGAAATAAACCTTCTGAAGGGAGGGAATTAATGTATTGGAATTTTGTATCTTAGTAACAATGTTTTGTGCGATATCTCAGGCATTGACTAACATTATATATCTACTCAATGGCAACAGAAAATCCTTCAGTTTTGATAAATGATGAACGAATCATGGATAAAATCTTTTTGATCAGAGGTCAAAAGGTAATGCTTGATAGAGATTTGGCTGAGTTGTATGGTCTGGATACCAAAGTGCTAAAACAGCAAGTACGTAGAAATTTAAATCGCTTTCCTGACGATTTTATGTTTGAATTGACTGAAAATGAATTTTTTATCATGAGGTCACAATTTGTGACCTCAAGTTGGGGTGGCGTTCGTTATTTGCCGATGGTTTTTACTGAACATGGTGTTTTGATGCTTTCAAGTGTTTTGAACAACAAAAAAGCGATCGCTGTCAATATCCAGATCATGCGGATCTTCACCCGACTGCGACAAATGCTGACTGATACGATTGGTCTAAAACTGGAGATTGAAGAAATAAAGAAAAAGGTTCAAAATCAGGATAAGAACATTGAACTGGTTTTCAGTTACCTCGACGAGCTGATTACCAAACAGGAAGAACAACCTCCGCGAAAACGGATAGGGTACAAGCCCGATCATTTAGTATAAAATAAATTGGAGGACGCAATTTATGACCTCCAATTCTGAGTTGATTAACTTAGGTGGAGGATGATGGTTTCGCAAAAATGCGATGAAGAATTTAAAA
>JAAFHB010000192.1 GCA_010906965.1 Mariniphaga sp.
CAACAACCGGTGTTGCTGTCTATATTGTCAAGGATATCATTTTCCCATTCAATAAATTTATTAACCTGCACAAAGCCATTAGCAAAAATCCAACCCATTGGTTTAATTTAATATTTGGGACACTTCTTCTTTTTATGGCCATCTCCTCCTTTTGGATGTTTAAACCAGAAAACAAAAATTTTAAAAGAGGTCTCTATTTTGCAGGTGCCGGAGTCGTATTCGTATTTATCTTATTATTGATTTGATTATGCTGAAAATAGCTTCATTAGTATTGATAATTGTATTTTCCTTTTCAGCATATGCTCAGAAAGGTGATAAAGAGGAAGTGAAAAAGAGTTCCGGAAACCCGCTCTTTCCGGGCTGGTATGCCGATCCTGAAGGAATTATTTTTGGTGATCAATATTGGATTTACCCCACCTATTCAGACGATTACGGGCACCCAGACCGGTCGACGAAGTTTTCGGAAGAACAGATCAAGGCTCAAAAGAATACAATCAATCCTCAGTATCTCAAACAGACTTTCTTTAACGCCTTCTCATCGAGGGATTTAATTCACTGGGATAAGCACCCACATGTACTCGATATTAAAGATGTAAAATGGGCATCTTATTCACTCTGGGCACCTTCGATTATCAAGGCGAACAACAGATATTACCTTTTCTTTTCTGCCAACGATATTCAAAGTGACCGCGAATTGGGAGGAATTGGTGTAGCCGTGAGTGATCAACCGAAAGGACCATTTGTCGATGCATTGGGAAAACCTTTGATTGGCAAGTTTTACAACGGGGCTCAGCCCATCGATCAGTTTATCTTTCGCGATACAGATGGGGAGTACTACCTGTATTATGGAGGATGGAAACACTGTAATGTTGTACGGTTAAGTAAAGATCTACTCTCTGTTTTGCCGTTTGCCGATGGAGAAATCTACAAGGAGATCACCCCTCAAAATTATGTGGAAGGTCCATTTTTGTTTAAACGTAACAATAAATATTATCTGATGTGGTCAGAAGGAGGATGGACAGGTCCCGATTATAGCGTGGCCTATGCCATTGGAGATTCTCCCACTGGTCCGTTTAAACGAATAGATAAAATTCTGAAACAAGATCCGAATATAGCTACAGGCGCCGGTCACCATTCGGTGATTCAGATTCCGGGAACCGATGACTTCTACATTGTCTATCATCGTCGTCCCTTAAATACAACCGATGGAAATCACCGGGAGACCTGTATGGACCGGATGTATTTCGACAAAGATGGTTTTATTCAACCAGTAAAAATGACGGTTGAGGGAGTGGCAGAAAGAAAATTTTAGTTCTTCCAACTTCCCGGGCCTTTTTGCCTTCAGGAGATGCAATAATCACCCGGAAGGTGACTAACAAGGGTTTATTCTGGCGATTTGAAGTGAAAATGGGCGCCAGCTACTACCATTATACAGGCTCAGGAGGCCGCAGCAACGACACGTTTAACCGAAAATTGTAATTATTAAAGGGGAATGGCGTGCTGTAAGACGGGTATATGCACAACAGTCGGTGGCTTTACTTTCAAATTACAGGCAGGCGAGAGGTATTCCCGGCAATTGTCCGCTGCAAAAACAATTGATAAAAAAATCTTACATTTGTATTTAGGAATATAGGAGGTTTTATCTTGAATTTTCAGTTGTTTTAGTTGAGTTTTTAAATTCTTTTAATATGAAATATGAGTCTGTCTTTTTTGTTGGATAACCCTGAAGATATTTCGCTTTCGGCGCTAAAACTAATTAAGCTTAAAAAGAGCATTATCAAGCGATTGACCTTAACAGGAGTCGCTACCATTGCCGAACTCTGTAAGGAAACCGACTTTAGTATACCCACTGTTACTAAAATCATCGCAGAACTGATTGACGAAGGAATCGTTTTTGAGGATGGAAAGGTAGGAACTGCAGGTGGTAGACGTCCTTTTCAATATGGAATAAATCCAAAAGCCTGCTATTTTCTGGGCGTTGAGGTGAAGCGTAATTCGATAAGTATTGGAATTCAGGATTTTAACAATGATTTTGTAAAGCTTTCTGAAAACGTTTCATATACGCTTGACAATACCCGGGATTCACTATTCTCAATGTGTTCAATCATTAATCAGTTTGTCGACGACTCCGAAGTTCCGCGTGACAAAATTATTGGTGCCTGCATTAACCTTAGCGGGCGCATTAATTCGCGTAAGGGATTTAGTTACAGCTACTTTTTTTTCGAGGAAAAACCACTGAGTGAGATCATTGAGTCGCGTATCCACATTAAAACATTTCTTGAAAATGATACACGTGCGATGGCCTATGGAGAATATAACTGTGGTGTGGTTAAGAACGAAAAGGATGTCATCTTTGTAAATATTGGCTGGGGAGTGGGAATCGGCATCGTTTGTGACGGGAAGCTTTATTATGGCAAATCGGGCTATTCGGGTGAGTTTGGTCATAGCCCCGTTTTCGAGAATGAAATTATTTGCCATTGCGGAAAAAAAGGGTGTCTTGAAACCGAAATTTCGGGGATTGCCCTGGAACGCAAATTTAAAAAGGCACTTGAGAATGGTTCAACATCCATTCTTTCAGGAAAAAAAGCAATTGAAGATATTACAGTTGATGATATTTTGACGGCCATTACCAAAAATGAAGATACATTGGCTATTGAAATTATTGAGGAGATTGGAAGCAATATGGGAAGATACCTCTCTATGTTAATCAATATTTTTAACCCCGAACTCGTTGTGCTTGGCGGCGCACTTGCTGAAACAGGCATGTATTTACGTTTGCCTATCCGAACTGCCATCCATAAATACTCTCTTAGCCTTGTAAGTCTCGATATGGAATTGAAAATGTCAACCCTCGGTTCAAAAGCCGGTGTAATCGGTGCTTGTTATATTCTTCGGGATAAACTCTTTTACAGCGCTTAATCGTTTCCAGACTAATCTTTCAATTCTATTCTACTTCTTTATTAAAGTCTTTGCCTACCAGAAAGGCTGTATCGCCTTTCTTTTTTATTAAATATTTCAGGTGGGGATCGTTGTACCTGCTGGTTTCTCCTGCTGAAATAATAAATACAATTTAAGTTCATTATATTTTCTTTAGTTGTTAATATTAAAAGTATTTAATAAGTACATGTTAAAAATAAAAATTTGTTACTTTAGCGTCGTTAAATACTAAATTGAATTAACGTAACTGAATCAGACTTTCTGCTGGTGTGTTAGTTGAGTCCAAATTGTTTCAACTTCATTTAAATAACTCATGATAAAGGGTATCTGTGTAACTGTTTTTGTTTGCGTAACCTTCATAAGTTTAAATATTTATGGACAAATGTCAAAAATCAGAAAAACGGAAGTTCTGGTCATTGGAGGAACTACGAGTGGTATTTCAGCCGGATTGCAATCGGCCCGATTGAATGTGCCTACCCTTATCGTCGAAGAAACCCCATGGTTGGGCGGGATGATGACAGCTGCCGGAGTAAGTGCCACAGACGGAAATCACCGGCTAAATTCCGGAATATGGAATGAATTCCGGGATAAACTCAGAATTCACTACGGTGGCGAAGCTGCACTTTCAACAGGTTGGGTGAGTAACACGCAGTTTGAACCCCATATTGGCGACAGCATTTTTAAATCAATGGCCGCAACAGAGAAACAGCTGTCGGTCATTTACGGTTACCATCTGACAGGGATCGTAAAAGATGGAAATATAGTTACCGGTGCTATATTTGAAAATGATCAGAAGGAACGTTTAACTGTTCGGGCGAAAGTGGTAATTGATGCCACCGATCTGGGCGACGGTCTGGCAATGGCAGGTGCTGCTTACGATCTGGGAATGGAAGCAAAATCGGTAACCGGCGAAGCAAACGCCCCCGAAACGGCAAACAATATTGTACAGGATCTTACTTGGGCTGCAGTTCTGAAAGATTACGGAAAAGGATCAGATAAAACCATTGAGAAACCAGAAAATTATGATCCGGAACTTTTCCGGGGATCGTGTGCAATGACAGTTGATTCTGTTCTGATTGATTGTGAAAAAATGCTGAATTACGGCCGTCTTCCAAACAACAAATACATGATTAACTGGCCAAGGCATGGGAATGATATCTATCTGAATGTTGTGGAGATGGATTGGTCGCAAAGAAGGGAAGAGCTGAAGAAGGCAAAAGAACGCACACTTTCTTTCGTTTTCTATATCCAAACCGAACTTGGCTATAAGAATATTGGTCTGGCTGATGACGAATTTCCCACAAAAGATCAACTGGCATTTGTCCCTTATCATCGCGAGGGGCGTCGTTTGCGCGGAGTTCAGCGATTGACAATCAATCATGTAAGCGACATTTACGGAGGTCAACCTTTATATCGTACCGGGATTTCAGTTGGTGACTACCCGGTTGATCATCATCATGCCTGTAATCCGGATGCACCCAAAATTCACTTCCCGCCTGTTCCCTCCTTCAACATTCCGCTAGGTGCACTTATCCCCGAGAAAATTGACGGACTGGTAGTTTCTGATAAAGCAATATCTGTTTCCAATATCATCAATGGAGCCACCCGGCTACAGCCTTGTGTTTTACTGACCGGACAAGCCGCTGGCGTTCTGGCAGCGCAGAGTGTTCTGAATAATCAGAACGTACGTGAAATCAATATCCGAAAAGTACAACAGGCACTTCTGGACGCAGGAGCCTACCTAATGCCATTGTTCGATGTTAGTCCGGAAGATAAAGATTTTCAGGCAATTCAACGTGTGGCCGCTTCCGGAATCCTAAAAGTAAAGGGAGAATCGTACAAATGGGCCAACCGTACGTGGTTTTACCCGGACACAACAATTACGGTGAATGAATTTTCGGAAGGACTAAATGCCTTTGATCAGAAAGTTACGGTTGTTAACGATCAATCAGTGCTGACGGTGCAAAAAGCTTCCGGATTATTGTCAGGTCTTTTAAACAGAAACACATCGGCCGAAATCGAAAAACTATGGGAGAGTCGTATGAACAGAAAATTTGACAATCAACTGGCGATTACCAAAAGAGAGCTAAGCATTTTGACAGACGAACTGATTCGTCCGTTCGAAACGAAATCAATCGGATTTGACGGGAACTACCGTTAAAGCCGGATGCGGGAACAAGAATAATATGCACAAACCAAAAATATTAATTGCAATATGATGAATGAGTTAGGAAAATACGCAGAACAATACAAAAATGAATTGCTTCAATCTGTAATTCCTTTTTGGATGAACAACTCCAAAGATGCTGATTGCGGCGGCTATTTTACCTGTCTCGATCGTAAAGGAGATGTTTACGATACGGATAAGTTTATGTGGCTTCAGGGACGCGAAGTCTGGCTTTTCGCAATGTTATACAACAAGGTTGAGAAAAAGCAGGAGTGGCTCGATATGGCTTTGCACGGTGCCTCTTTTATGAAGAAATACGGAATGGATGCAATTGGGAGCTGGTATTTTTCGCTTACCCGCGAAGGAAAACCGTTGACTCAGCCTTTCAATATTTTTTCAGATTGCTTTGCGGCCATGGCTTTCAGCGAACTTTACAAGGCAACCGGCGATGAGGAACATAAGCAAATTGCAGTAAATACATTTAGCAACATTCTGAAACGTCAGGATAACCCGAAAGGATTATATAACAAGGCTTTTCCCGGAACACGACCTTTGAAGAGTTTTGCACTACCGATGATTTTGTGTAATCTTTCATTGATCATGGAAGATATCCTCGGAGCGGAACAAGTCAACAAAACCATCCAGCCACTTATTAAAGAGGTGATGGAGGTGTTTTACGACAAACAATCCGGCTTGATCCTCGAAAGTGTAACTCCTGATGGCCAGTTCAGTGATTCGTTTGAAGGAAGACTGACAAATCCCGGTCATACCAACGAGTCGATGTGGTTTATGATGGATCTTGGGGTTCGCAATAACGATAAAGTTTTGATTGATAATGCAATTAAAATTCTGCTTCATTCTACCGAAGCAGGGTGGGACAAGAAGAATGGCGGAATTTTCTATTTCCTCGATATAAAAGGACACCCTACTCAACAACTCGAATGGGACCAAAAACTCTGGTGGGTCCATATCGAAACCCTGATTTCAATGGCAAAAGGTTACCGGCTTACGGGAAATGAGAAATGTAAACAATGGTTTGAAACCATTCATGAATATACCTGGAATCACTTCAAGGATCCCGAATATCCCGAATGGTACGGCTACCTCAACCGCGAAGGGAATCCTCTTCTTGATTTGAAGGGCGGAAAGTGGAAAGGGTGTTTCCATGTACCACGCGGAATGTATGAAATCTGGAAAATACTTGAATAAACAATCATGATTTCGCCCGCATTTAAAATTATCATTTAGTCTAAAATCAATTGATATATTTTACAAAAGTCTATATTTCAGTTAATATTCAATCGTCCGTTCGTAAAAACCAACAAATCCAGGAATGAAAAATATAGTTTTTTCACTTTTTTTCTGTTTAATTGCCTGTTCAGGAATGGCACAAGAAAAGCCAACTAACAATGCTCTGTCGCAAAAACGGGTAACCGCTAAATCGATGGGTTACAAATTAATTTGGGAAGATCAGTTCAATGGTAAAGAGCTTGATACAACCAGGTGGAACGTCAGGGGTGTAGGGCCCCGTCGAATCGGATTTAACTCAGCGGAAGCTGTGAAAGTTGAAGATGGCTTTCTGAAGCTTTACTCGCTCAAAAAAGGAGATAGTATTTTGGGCAGTGCCGTTGGAACGGCAAGGCACTTCAACCCTAAATATGGCTACTTCGAATGCCGGGCACAACTGCAGCAGTCGAATGGCGTATGGGCTGCATTCTGGATGCAGTCGCCGGATATTGCCAAGGGTGAAGATCCGTCGAAATACGGAGCTGAAATGGATATCTTCGAGTTTTTCAAAGAAAAAGGGTCTGATACGATAACTCATGCAATTCACTGGGCTTATGGTCCTAATATGAAAACCATCGGACCAATGAAGAGTTACCTGAAAGGATTGAGTAAAGGCTTTCACACCTATGGCTTTGAATGGACATCCGAAAAATATTCTTTTTTTATCGACGGGTACAAATTTCACGAAGAGACGCGTGGCATTTCAAATATTCCGGAATACCTCATTTTAAGTATGGAACTTCCCGGAAAGCTTGAAAGTCTTGCCGAAACGGTTTTTCCTGACGTTTTTCTGATCGATTATGTAAAAGTTTATCAAAAGCAGATGGGTCAGGTTGTCTCACCGAAGCCATCTATCCACCCGTCAAAAAGATTTGAAGTAAGGGAATAATCATATTTTGAGGTTAAGATATTGAAATACTAATCATTTAGAATATACACAACCATGTCAAACGAGCAAAATTCACGTCGCGATTTCTTTAAAAAAGCTTCGATTTCCGGGATGGCAGCGATGACGCTTCCTTTGGCCGGAATGGCAGAAGAAGCTGATCAGGTACTTCCAGACACAGGAAAGGAAAGCAGGTTAATCGTTCCTAAAGCAAAAGGTCTGAAAATTACAGGGACTTTTCTGGACGAAATTTCTCATGATATTCCTCACCAAAACTGGGGCGAAAAAGAGTGGGATAAAGATTTTTCCAATATGAAAGCCATTGGAATTGATACAGTTATTCTTATTCGTTCCGGTTATCGTAAATTTATCACCTACCCTTCAGAATACCTCTTGAAGAAACATGGGTGTTATATGCCTTCTGTCGATCTGGTCGATCTGTACCTTCGGCTTGCTGATAAGTACAAGATGAAATTCTATTTCGGATTGTATGATTCCGGTAAATATTGGGACACCGGTGACTTAAGCTGGGAAGTGGAAGACAACAAATACGTGATCGACGAGGTCTGGAAAAACTACGGAAGCAAACACAAGAGTTTCCAGGGATGGTATATCAGCGGCGAAATAAGCCGCAAAACCAAAGGGGCAATCGGTGCTTTTCATGACATGGGGAAACAATGTAAAGCCGTTTCGGGAGGTTTGCCAACCTTCATTTCACCATGGATCGATGGTAAAAAGGCGGTGGATGCAGCTGGCAGCGATCTGACCAAAGCCAAGTCGGTATCGGTGCAGGAGCATGAACGTGACTGGAGCGAAATATTCGAAGGAATTCACGATGTGGTCGATGCAGTTGCCTTTCAGGACGGACACATCGACTACGATGAGCTGGATGCCTTCTTTGAGGTCAACAAAAAAATGGCAGATAAATACAATATGAAATGCTGGACCAATGCCGAAACTTTCGACCGCGACATGCCGATTAAATTTCTGCCCATTAAATTCGACAAGCTTCGAATGAAACTTGAAGCAGCTTCCAGGGCCGGATATGATAAGGGAATAACCTTCGAATTTTCCCACTTCATGAGTCCGCAATCATCGTATCTTCAGGCAGGGCATCTGTATAACAGATATAAAGAATATTTTAATATCAAATAATTCGCTTCATGACAATTCAAAAAGGTAAGGAAAACTTATTGTATGTAATCTTTTTAGCAGCAGTTGCCGCGCTTGGAGGATTTCTGTTTGGATATGATACAGCCGTTATATCGGGAACGATCGGAAGTGTATCTGCTCAGTTCGGTTTAAACGACGTAAGCACGGGTTGGTATGTCGGTTGTGCACTTGTTGGTTCGATCATTGGTGTGGCTGTTGCCGGTAAGCTGAGTGACCATTTTGGAAGGAAGGGCGTTCTTATATTTTCAGCTGTACTTTTCACAAGTTCCGGAATTGGCTGTATGTTTTCAGGAAGTATTTCCGACCTGGTTATCTATCGCATCGTGGGTGGAGTCGGTATTGGTGTTGCTTCCGTAATATCGCCACTCTATATTTCCGAAATTTCGGTATCGCGCTACCGCGGAACCTTGGTATCGTTGTATCAGTTAGCAATTACAATTGG
>JAAFHB010000011.1 GCA_010906965.1 Mariniphaga sp.
TGCAATTGGGTAGGTACGTCATGATGTTTTCGATTTGTTAAAATCGTTGATATTCAAATTTGAGTTTTTTTGATGATGCTTTAAAAGCCAAATCTATACATAAATTCCAAATAAATCTTAAAATTTTCGTTAATAAATTATTACAATTTTAAAACATTGATGCTATGTGTTTAAAATGCAATATATCAATCGCATATAAAACAGGTAGAGACGATGTATGCAACGTCTCTACTGTTTTATGTGCGATTTTTTGTTTAATTTCTTCTTCCCATGAAGATCATGATGTAGTAAAGCAATGTGGCAAGTGAACCCAACGCAGCTATAATGTAGGTATAACCAGCCCAATGAAGTGCATCTTCTGCTTTGAGTTGCGTCTGGGAATTCGTTACTCCGGAGGTGCCAATCCAGGCCAGCGCCCTGTTACTCGCGTTCATCTCAACCGGCAAGGTGATAAAACTAAATAAAGTCGTTACAGCGAAAAGAACGATACCAGCAAGTAATAGTGCTGGAAAGGTGTTGATAAGCAGAATTCCTGCCAGCAAAACCCATTGCATCCACTGCGAAGTAAAGCTCACAGCAGGAACAAGTCTCGAACGTAACCCCAGCCAATAATAAGCAGTTGCGTGTTGTACAGCGTGACCGGTTTCGTGTGCAGCAACAGCGGCGGCGGCTACGCTTTGTCCGTAATAAACATCCTGACTCAGGTTGATTGTCTTATTGGCAGGATTGTAATGGTCGGTCAATTTTCCTTCTACCGACTCAATTGTAACCCCTTGAATTCCGTGATCGCGTAGCATCTTCAGTGCCACATCCTTTCCGGTCATCCCATTTGAGGTCGGGATCTTTGAATATTCTTCAAAACGGCGTTTTAACTGATTGCTTATCAACCAACTCACCAAAGCAAAAACAATAAATATGATCCAACTTCCTATCATAGCTTCAAGCTTTTTAAATTTCAATTCATGTAATTCACTATCAAATTTCCGGCCAAAATAAGTAAACCTGCAAAAATGGCAGGAGAAATAAAAAATCAGACACACATATCATCTTTTTTATTTACTTTGTGAAAGACTAGGACGCAAAGAATTTAATTCAATTTAAATGATCAAACGTCAGTCAAATATTAATTTTAATTGCCATGAAAAATGTTCTCGCAATTCTATTATTTATTGGGCTTTTAATCCCTTCCTATCCCCTCTTTGCCAGTATAGTAAAGCAAGACACTATTAAAGTTACAACCGCCGAAAAACAGGATTTAAAAATGAAGGCAGATGAAAAAGTTGTGGTAAAGCAAGGCGCGAAAATCACATCTGACTCAATTGCAGAGGAACTTCGGAAAAAGGAGATTGAAACCAAAGAGAGGAAAGTCAATAAAAATAAGAAGGTTAAAATGTTCGGTGTCGATGAAAATTTGTCGAATACGATACGGAAAAGAAATATTCCGTAATAAATAGGCTCAAATTAAATCTGTTATGAGATCAGACTGATTTACTTAATTGATTTAGAGTTGCCCGAATTAAACTTAGCTCCTGAAACTCCCCCCGAAACAATAAATTTCATTGCCTCTGCCGGTGGAATTGAAAGGGGCTGAATGCTTGATGCCGGAACAAAAAATATCTCGCCTGAAAACGCATACGAGAAAGGGCAATAAACAGTTACTACTTCATTATCGCCTACAATAATTGGTGTTTCGTGCGTCACAAATCCGATCTTCCACAAATTATTCTCTTTATTGATGAGAACCAGTACGGGTCGATGAAATTTCCGCTCTTTTCCAATAAACGCTGAAAACAAATCGTTGATTGAAGTGTAGATCAACTTCAAAAATGGCGTTTTTGTAAGAATCCGGTTAACGATTCTTTTAACTGGCCTCGCCAAAATGGTTTCACCGATCATTCCAAGCAAAACCAGAAAGACAAAAATAATCAGTATCCCCAAACCGGGTGTTTTAATCTTAAAGTGCTCAACAAGATAGGTTGATAACAACCCATCAGTAAACATAAATATCCGGTAAACTATATAACCTGTTATGCCCACAGGAGCTATAAATAAAAGTCCCTGAATAAAATAGGTAAACAACTTCTTCATACGATCTGCAATTTATTTTGCCGGCTGCAAGATACGAATTTCTTTTGTCATCAGTCGGGGCAAACGATGGCAGGAAAGTCTGAAGACAAGTCCGGCGACGGGGAGAATTGGGTGCAAATTGAAAATTTGTCGATTAATTGTAAACGATGTAGTAATATGCTCGTTAGCAAATTACCACATCGTTACATCAATTATTTTGTTCCGATTTTTATCATCGTCAACAACATTTTAAAAGGTGTGACGGATTCCACTGCATGAACGATACCTGCGGGCAAAATGAGGCAGTCACCTGTCTGCATCTTGTTTTTTTCATCGCCAATACTAAAGATACATTCGCCATCAACCACCTGAACCAATGCATCGAAAGGGGCCACATGCGGACTTAATCCCTGGCCTTTGTCAAAAGCAAACAGCGTAATCGTACCCGTTTCTTTTTTTATAATTGTTTTGCTAACCACCGAACCGGCACCATAAACGATGTGGTCGGCCAATCTGAATAATGTTGAAGTTTCCATATCTTTTAAAATTTAGAGGGTCGAAGGAATTTCCTGTACCCCCGGGTGAGTATAACCTAATAATTTCTAAACCCATTCTTCGCTCAGAATTTCGCCCCTGATACTTACGGTGATGGCTTTTACCGGAACTTTTCTTCCGGCACGCGAAATAGCCATTTCAACCAATTGAAGCAGTCCGCCGCAGCAAGGTACTTCCATGATCATAACCGTGATCGTATTCACCTTTGCCGTCTCAATCAGCGTGATGAATTTCTGTAAATAGATCTCTTTGCCCTGATCTAATTTGGGACAAGCGATCACCAATGTTTTATTTTTTAACCAGTTTTGATGAAAATCGCCCAATGTAAAAGCACTGCAGTCTGAGGCAACCAACAAATCGGAACCGATGAAATGAGAGGCTCCCGGATTAATTAGATGTAATTGAACCGGCCACTGACGCAATTGCGATTGCAAAGACCCATTGCTCTGTTGATCAGCCATTTTTATTTCGGCAGGATCGAAAACAACCGTCTTTGAACCAGGACAACCGCCATTATTGCAGCCGGAACCCGAACCCGTGTTATCTTGCTGATGAACAGCTTTCTTTACATCGTCAATCCTAAATCCCAGTTTTAATTCGTTTGCAATCAGGTATGCCATCCCTTGTTTTAAAAATACCGTTTCGTTGTGTTCGCGTAAATGCCGAAGATGAGCAACAACCGTATTAAATCCTTTTGTTACCATGATTTCCATAACTTTAGGTTCGTCGTAAGGTTCTGCTTCACGTCTTTCGATCGTAATGGCTCCTTCAGGACAATGCCCGATGCAAGCACCCAGACCATCACACATTAAATCGCTCACCAACCGAACTTTGCCATCAATTATCTGAAGCGCCCCTTCATGACAATTGGGTACACATTCTCCGCATCCTGTACATTTGTCATCGTCAATTTTAATAATATCGCGTTCCATATTTTACATTTTTAATTATCTTCCGTTTGAAGAAACAATATTTCATTTTTCAGAGAAATAGGTGACTGTTTCTTTCGTTGACAAAAATAGAACTACCAACCTGGCAAAAGTGTAACATCTGTGACACTCTTGTTATATTTGCAAAAAAAAAGAGATGTTTGAAACGTTAAAAGCATCACCATTATTCAAAGGATTAGAAACTGAAGATATTAACTCGCTGATAAATAATAGTTCCCATCAGATCAAACAATTTTCGAATAAAGAAGTTCTGGCCTATGCCGGAGAGAAAGTTGAAAAGGCTATGATCCTGCTCGAAGGAAAACTTCAGGGCGAGATGATCGATTTTGCCGGTAACAGTCTGAAAATTGAAGAGATGGAACCACCCCAAATGGTGGCTGCAGCCTTTCTTTACGGACCTCAAAGTGTTTTCCCGGTCAATTTATCAGCCATATCCGAAGGTAAAATGCTGATAATCTTTAAAAATGATTTTACGCAACTACTTTCAGCTGACCAGCGTGTTTTAAGTAATTACCTGAATATCATTTCAGGAAAAGCCCAGTTTCTGTCCCGAAAAATCACTTTCCTGAGTTTTAAAACGATTAAAGAGAAGATTGCTTATTATTTGCTTCAGAATTTTAAAACAGGTAATCAGGTAGTTATAATCAATCAAAGCCAGAAAGGATTGGCTGAGATGCTTGGTGTTGCGCGTCCATCGCTGGCACGAACGATCAGCGAAATGGAATCAGACCGGTTAATCAAATGGGAAAGAAATCAGGTTGAGATTCTTGACCTAAAATCCCTGCAGGGAATATTAGGAAGATAATCATGGAAAATCTTCATTGTAAGGATTATATCAGCAAGATGAACCAGTGGGGAAAAGCGCGAAAACCCTTTATTTTCATACTTGATTTCGAATTGAAGTACCCAATTGTTTTGCCATTGGATGAAGCAGCCGAAAACGGGATCAACTTCACATTTAACAACATTGAAAGTGCTGATTTTCATGAAACTGATAAAAGTGAATTCACATTTAGAAAGTTTCCTGTCAGTTATGAAGTATTCAAAAAATCATTTGACCAGGTAATATCCGAAATCAAACTGGGGAATTCATTTTTGACCAATCTCACTTTTCCAACAACCATTGAAACAGATCTCACACTTCGTGAGATTTTCGACAGAAGTGAAGCACCCTATAAACTATTGGTTAATAATCAATTTGTTGTTTTTTCCCCTGAGCTTTTTATCACGATAAGCGGTGGTACAATTGCCTCTTATCCGATGAAAGGAACCATCGATGCATCAATTCCCGATGCTGAAATAAAGATTTTAAATGACCTTAAGGAAACGGCTGAACATCATACAATTGTAGACCTGATCAGGAACGATTTATCGATGGTTGCCACAAATGTGAAAGTTGAAAAATTCAGGTTCATTAATAAGGTCAAAACACACGATAAAACATTGCTTCAGGTAAGCTCTGAAGTAACAGGTCAACTTCCGGTGGATTATCCTGGACATCTGGGTGATATCCTTTCAAAACTGCTTCCTGCCGGATCAATCTGTGGTGCCCCTAAAAGAAAGACGCTTGAGATCATCAGTAAATCAGAAATCTATGATCGCGGGTATTATTCTGGTGTTTTTGGTGTTTTTGATGGCACAGATTTGCAATCCGCTGTAATGATACGGTTTATCGAAAAGAACAACGAAAAGTTTATCTTTAAGAGCGGTGGCGGAATCACCTTTTTAAGCGATCCAGAAGAGGAATATCAGGAACTAATCGACAAAGTATATGTGCCTATTTATTGAAACGATTTGTTACGAGAGGGGTTGTTTTCAGCGGATTGAATTGCACAATGAGCGATTCAACCGAACCCGTCAGCAATTCTTCGGGTTGCAAATACCCCTTCAACTTGAATTATTCCTTTCTGTACCTGCCGATCTAAAGGATAAAACCGTAAAATGCACGGTCACATATGGAGCTGATATTATACGTATAGATTACAACATATATCAAATCAGACCCGTCAATTCGTTGCAAATGGTTGTCGACGATTCGATCGATTACGCATTTAAATATGCAGACAGAACAAAACTAAATTCTCTTTTCAATTTAAGACATCAATCTGATGATATATTGATTATTAAGAGTGGATTGATCACTGATACCTCCTATGCGAATGTTATCTTCAAAAAAGATGACAAATGGTATTCGCCGCAAAATCCGCTATTAAAAGGAACCCAAATAGGTCGTTATTTCCGTGAAGGTCGTGTCACTCCTGCCCTTCTTTGCCCTTCCGATCTTCCGCTTTTTTCAGAAGCCAGAATTGTCAATGCGATGATTTCGATAGAGAATTCCCCTGTTATTCATATTGAAAACATCAAAGATTTTTTTAGGGATATTTATAAATAGAATAATAGTATTCAAATAAGTAACTTTTTTTGGAAACTTTCGTTTCTGATTTATTAGATTATTGTTCAAAGATTAACAAAAAGCGTTTTGAAACGCAAACGTTTATTTTCAGAACCTAAAATACTATGATCGGGAAACTTGAATTGGAAAAAAAGCTCAGCTATCTGGGGCATGAACTGGCTGCCAAAATTATCGATGTATCATTAGTCGTTGAAGTTGAAAAAAATACTGAAATAGTTAAAGAAGGGCAGTATATAAAATATATTCCCATAGTCCTTAGTGGATTGGTTAAAGTATCGACCAGAAAGGAAGATAAAGAACTATTATTGTACTACATCCGACCATTGGAAAGTTGTGTAATGTCTTTCTCTGCCTGTTTAAAGAATGAAGTGAGTAAAATATTTGCGTCAACGGATGATAACAGTACCATTATACTGATTCCAACAGAAAATGTATTAAAATGGATAAATGAATATCCCAGGTTAAATGGATTATTTTATCAGCAATACAATTTACGGTACCTCGACCTTCTTGAAACGATCAACGAGCTATTATTCGATAAACTTGACAAGCGGCTATTTGAATATCTTAAAGAAAAAGTTTTATTAACAGGAAAGAATCCCTACAATATTTCGCACCGGGAAATTGCCTATGAACTCGGAACCGCCCGTGAAGTAATAACCCGCATTTTGAAAAAGCTTGAAATGGAGAACAAAATCAAACAATTTAAAGAAGGTATTAGAATCTTATAATGATGTGACTTAAGTCACTGTAAATGCTGCTGTCGGCGTATTATATTTGTACAATGTCTTTGCACTTTTGTTAGTTTTTGTCCGCTTTATTTGCTTTTCGGTATTTCGTCCTTTTCACTTAATTTAAATTGATTTTTATTTTTTTAATTTTCATTTATCTCACCTTTAAAATTATTTTTATGAAATCTAAAATTTTTATTCTGTTTGTTTTTTCGGTAATTCTGATTTTGAATGCCTGCAAAAAAGAAAATGATCCGGAAACAAACCTTGCAGTAAGTAAAACTGCCAGCAGCGATGCACCAATCGTAGGCACCAATGTTACATTTACGGTGACAGCCAGTAATAATGGCCCAAGCGCAGCTACAGTTGTAAAGGTAACGGACAACCTACCTGCCGGATACACACTTGTTAGTGCTACCCCGACCTCAGGAACCTGGGCATCACCCATCTGGACAATTGGGAATATGGCTAATGGTGTAAGTGCTACACTAACAGTAATTGCCACTGTTAAAGATGCTGGGCCGTATGCAAATACTGCAACCATTATGGGCGCTGAAACTGATCCGACATCTTCAAATAACACAGCAACAAGTACACCCGTCCCCGTTGTAAAAATCACTTACAATAAAGATGTAAAAGCTATTTTTGTAGCCAGTTGCACCCCTTGTCACCTTGCTGGTGGTACAAATCCCAATAAATGGGACGACTATACTTCAGCCAAAAATAAAATTGTTCTAATTCTTGATAGGGTAAAAAGAGATCAGGGAACTACCGGATTTATGCCAAGAAATGGTACAAAATTATCGGCCGCAACAATTGCAACTTTGGAAAAATGGGTGACTGATGGCACTTTAGAAAATTAGTATTCAGACGGTTTTTGATTAAAATTGCATGTTGTTAAATTGAAATGTTTGTAATTTTAAACATGTTTTTGTCTTCAATATATTTATCATTTTGGGCTGTCAATCTGATTGTTGATTCAGTCAATCGTTTACAGTCCAATTTAGAAAGATTCGAAACAACTTGAATATATCAAATCATTGGCTATTCCCGGAAACATTTGTATTTTCCTTTTGTTAATTGAAAAGTTTTAAGTATTCTGTTTTGACGATCATTTAAAATTTTGAAAATTAATATGAAAATGAATAAAACACTTCGGATTTCTTTAATACTTGTATTCTCTGCCTCTGTTTTGGCGCTTATCCAGACCGGGTGCAGACACGATGGACTCAATGTTGCAAACCTGGATACAGTCTGTTACGAAAAAGACATTGCCCCAATTTTTTTAAATAGTTGCGGAACATCTGGTTGTCATGATTCACAAGGAGGGGAATCGGGCTATTCTTTCACAAACTATCCAGGTGTAATGAAGGCTATATCACCCTCTGATGCACAGAAAAGCGCTGCTTATAAAGCAATTACGGGAAAAGGATTTACACAGTTAATGCCTCCTGCCGGGGCATTAACCGAAAAGGAGAGAATATTAATCAGGGTCTGGATTGATCAAGGCGCTGCTCAAACCACTTGCAATTAGAATTAACTTAAAAATATGAAGAAATTAATTTTACCACTCGTGTTTTTCGTCCTGTCAGCTTGCTATTACGACAGTGAGGAAGCTTTATATGGTACACCAAATACAGTATGTGATGTTACTGTTACAAAATTCAGTACCGAAATTAAACCAATTCTGCAATCCAATTGTCTAACCTGTCATTCGAACGCTGCAGCAACTGCTAATGGCGGAGGTATTAAGCTTCAGGATTATGCTGATGTAAAAACCAATGTTTTAAATGGCAAACTTGTAGGTTCGGTTGAACATCGGTCAGGGTATCTTGCTATGCCCAAAGGCGGCGGAAAAATTAGCGACTGTAATATCCTGATTATTAATACATGGATTGCAAAAGGCACCTTAAATGATTAACACTATGACAAAAACCCGTTTAACTTCGGCATTCATTTTTGCTATTATGGTTCTTTGGTCGTTCCCTGGTAAAAGCCAGGATCTGGACGCCCTGCTCGATAAGGAGCTAAAACCTCAGACGACTTATGCGACGGCTACCTTCAAGTCCACCCGGATTGTGAACGGACATTCGGTTGAAAGGATGAAAAAAAATCAACTTGAATTCAGGGTTTCGCACCGTTTTGGACAGGTTAATGATGGTTCTTATAACCTTTGGGGTCTCGACCAGGGCACAATCCATTTGGCGTTGGAATATGGTTTGACTGATTGGCTTGAAGTTGGAATAGGTCGCAGTACCTATGAAAAAACATTCGATGGTTTTGGAAAAGTCTCCATCCTGCGGCAAAGCAGCGGTGTTAAAAACATGCCGGTTCACCTTTCGTATTTGCTAAGTACTGAACTTATTTCGTTTAAAACGAATCCCGAAAAGTATAAAGATGTCTTTTCGAGAATGTCTTTTGTCAATCAAATCCTGATCGCACGAAAATTTAATGAAAGCTTTTCTGCACAACTAACACCAACGTTTATTCACCGGAATCTCGTTCCTACCGAATTGGAAAGAAACGACCTTTTTGCGATGGGTGTCGGAGGCCGTTATAAGTTGTCAAAACGTATTGCGTTGAATGTGGAATATTACTACGTCTACCGGCAGAATTCGAGTTCACTTCCTGTAACCTATTATAACCCATTATCGGTAGGTATCGATATTGAAACAGGAGGTCATGTTTTTCAGATTATGCTGACCAATTCTCAGGCAATGCGCGAAGGCGGTTTTATCGGTAAAACAACCGGTAGCTGGAGTGATGCAGGTATTCGTCTCGGATTCAATATATCAAGGGTCTTTTCATTTAATAAATAATAAAAACATCAATATGAATAAGTTACTATTACTATTTGCCTTTGCTTTGGTGTTTTTTAATGCCGGAGCACAAAGCCGGTTTTTTACGAAAGATGCTAAAATCAACTTCAACTCGTCTACCCCGCTTGAAGATATTATTGCAGAATCGAATCAGGCAACAACCTTTATTGATATTGAGAAAAACGAAATAGCATTTTCGGTGTTGACAACCTCGTTCAAGTTTCGCAGGGCTTTGATGGAAGAACATTTCAACGAGAATTATATGGAGTCTTCAAAATTTCCAAAAGCAAAGTTTACAGGGAAAATCGTTTCTCCTATTGATTGGAAAAGCGAAAAACAGGTAGTTGTGGATGTTAAAGGTGATTTAACCATGCATGGTGCAACAAAACCAGTGACATTTAAAGCGCAGATTACTCCTTCAAAGAGTAAGATTACTGCTACCTCTGAACTAAAAGTTACTCCCGAAGATTTCAATATTCCCATCCCGTCTGCGGTTCGGGATAAAATTGCCAAAGAGGTTACGATTAAAATTGATGCCGTTTATGCACCTTATCAACAATAATCAAAATCATGGCTAAGCTAAAAACGTTTCGTATTATTCTTTGGATTTTTCTTGTTGGAATAGTTGTTGGATCTGCTGGTCTCTATTACGTTTTCAATATGCCACGCCGGGATATTTCCAAAGAAAAGGCAGTTTATACATTGGAAGCCAAACAATTGATCTCCGATTTCAAGAGTGATGAAGCTGTCGCAACCAAAAAATACCTTGATCAGACGATTGCGGTGAAAGGTGAAATTAAAAGTGTTCGAACGTTGGATAATCACAGTATGGTATTTAGTTTGGAGGATGAAATGGAAGGCGTAAGTTGCACTGTCGACAGCGCTGATGTTGTAAGTAATTCTTCAAAACTCAACCAATTTACTATAGGATCAACAGGCACATTTAAAGGGCGGTGCTCAGGAATGTTAATGGATGTGCAGGTCATTAATTGTGTTCCTGAATAGTGGAGACATTTAATTTATTGATATTTAAAAACGACCCGTACAACAAAAAATTGTGCGGGTTGTTTGTTTCATGACGATCATCTGTGATGATTTCCATCCGGAACCAGAAAGAGATAATCGATCCGATATAATAATCACAATTTCTTTTCTAAATGAGAAATAACCAGTTGCGATTCGGTTTCCGTTTTTTAAGCCTGACTATTAGTCTGCTGTTCGTAGGGGCTTTTCTGATCGCTTCATGCAAAAAATCAACGACTATTGAAGATCCCGGAACAGGAAATACAGGAAGGATCATCTCATTCTCAGGTTATAACTGGCTCGTTAAATCATCTTCAGCCACCATTTCGGGTACAGCAGCGCCGGGAAATAATTACTACTCCGATTCAACAGAAAACGTCTGGACCGATAAAAACGGGTGGTTGCATTTAAAAATTACCAATAGGAACAACAGGTGGTATTGCGCTGAGGTGACACTCACAAAGTCATTAGGTTACAAAAAATATATTTTTCAGGTGAATGGCCGGATTGATCTGTTTCATCCGAATGTTGTCGTTGGATTATTTAGCTACCTGGATGGAACGGACAACGCCGAAGAGATCGATATTGAATTTTCAAAATGGGGAGTAAGCAATAATGCAAACATGCTCCATTACGCGATACAGCCATCAAATATTTCAGGTAACACACAAAGTTTCGGCATTGATTTGAATGTTAATGCATCGACCCATGTATTCGACTGGAAGCCGGAAAAAGTAGCTTTTGCAAGCTATCAAGGTTATCATAGTTCGGTTCCAACTGACAATACAATGGTTATCAGTACGTGGAATTATACCGATAAAGATATTCCGATTGATTTAAACGGAAAAATTCACATTAACTTATGGCTTTTTCAACGTGAGATGATTGACCCTAATGATCGTCCTGAAGCAGAATTAGTTATTAAGAGTTTCCAGGCTTTGTAATTAGATATTTGCCAACTTCACCACCCGAGAATTACTGTATGCCATTATATAACTTTTATTTAACATGCCCGTTACAACATAAAAATGATTTTGGCGTTATATTGTCAGATATAAGAAAACATAGAAATGTCGGTACAAAATTATCTTTTAAATATTCCTGATTCAACTGATAAACGGATTGTTATCGTTGGCGGAGGATTTGGTGGACTGAAACTTGCGCTAAAACTTCATAAAAAGAAATTTCAGATTGTCCTGCTCGATAAAAACAACTACCACCTTTTTCAGCCGTTGCTTTACCAGGTGGCAATGTCGGCACTCGAACCCAGCGCCATCTCGTTTCCACTGCGTAAAGTCTTTCAGAAGACAGGTATTCACTATCGGATGGCCCGACTGGAAGCTATTGATTCGGAAAATAATGAAGTGGGTACTGATATCGGACAACTAAAATACGACTACCTCGTTTTGGCGACCGGGGCAAAGACCAATTTTTTTAACCAGGAGAAGATTGAAAAATTCACGCTGCAGATGAAATCCGCGCCTGATGCACTTTATATTCGGAACCAAACACTTCAGAATTTCGAAAAAGCGTTGAATAAAAGTCATAATAAGGATGTTAAGTCGTATCTGAATGTGGCGATTATAGGCGGGGGACCAACAGGTGTTGAGCTGGCAGGTGCAATGGCCGAAATGAAAAGGTATGTATTGCCGAAGGATTACCCTGAGCTTGATATGAGTAATATGAAAATCATGCTTTATGAGGCCTCTCCCCGACTCCTTGCAGGAATGTCAGAAACCTCATCGAGAGTTGCAAATGAATATCTACAGAAATTAGGTGTAGAAGTTCATACAAATACCGCTGTGAAGGATTACGATGGCCGTACGCTTACGTTGCCCGATGGCGTGACTGTTGATGTTAAGACGGTGATCTGGGCGGCAGGAATCACATCTGCAAGGGTCGAAGGAATTGCAGAGACATCGTACGGACGGAATAACCGTTTGCTTGTAAATGCATTCAATCAAATTGAAGGTTACCAGAATATTTTTGCACTTGGCGATAATTCGATGATGATAGATGCCAGCCATCCAAACGGACATCCCCAAGTTGCACAAGTGGCGCTTCAACAAGCGCATTCTTTGGCAAATAATATCATTCGACTGAACAGGAATAAGCCGCTCAAACCTTTTCATTACACAGACAAGGGTTCGATGGCAACTGTTGGCCGTCATCTTGCGGTTGCTGATTTGCCATTCGCAAAGTTTAAAGGATATTTTGCCTGGCTACTTTGGTCTGTCGTCCACCTTTTTTCAATTGTCGGGGTCAAAAATAAGCTGTTTGTTTTACTTAACTGGTCGTGGAAATACATCACCTACGATCAGTCGCTGCGACTGCTGGTAAAGCACAAGTCTAAAAATTAGTTTGTTAGGCGATTTCAATAAACGGTATGATGCGCTCTGATACATTCTTAATTAGTTTTACAATAGCACAAAAAAATCCGGCAGAAACCGGATTTTTTTGTGTCAAACCAACACTCAGATCAAAAGGCAATTCCAATGCTAATTCCGCCGCGAATCCATGGATAAGGGATGCTGCTTGCCTTGGCATTCACCTTATTGCCTGATTGTGTTACGGTTATTTTATCGCCTATAAATGAAGGCAAATCGGCAATAGCTTTATCAAGGTCATCTTTTATATTATTTGCATCCGAAATCTGATCAGAAACAGCATTCACATTTCCACTCATAAAACCAGCTTCCAACCCAAAAAAGTAGAGATCCAGCGTAACCCTCTTTGCGATCAGGAATTGTGTACCTAACTGAAATCCCAGATTCATTGTATTAAGATTCACATCAAAGGTACCACTGTAAGGTTGACCAGTCTGATCTTCAATGCCTGAGATACCTGCATTACCGGTAATCTTCTGATACTTCAGATAGGGTTCAATATAAAACCCTTTTGGAAGCATGCTTTTTCCGGTGTAATGCCGAAATGCCGCCCTCAGATGCATCGTTCCTATTTCTGCTGTTTTGAGATCTGAACTTCCGTCTATCCCATATTTGCCAATTATTGACTTTTGATTGGGAAGGCCAATTCCAAGCGTCAAGGAATTTTTAGCATTTATCATCCGTTCATATTCAAAGGAGATGGATTGAAACGGGATATTTACAGGTAGAAACTTTACAACATTTTTACGTTCAACCGGGATGTTGTCCTCATTCTGAGCAAATCCAAGTAATGCCCATGAGGTTAAAAAAACAAGTGCAATTAGTGTCTTCATGGTGATGAATGTTTTGATAATAAATTGAGTACTCAAATTTACAAAATATATAATCCTAAATATATCCAATATTGAAAATTATTTTTGAGGGATTTTAATTTGTTAGAAAGTTAAAAAGACTGTATGCATATTTTTATCGATATTGATATATTCCTATCTTTACCATGGTATTAATCTACTCAATTACTTCGGCAAACTAGCTATGATAAAAAACATTTTGAGTGCTATTATTTTGGTTGCCTTTGTTTTCGACAAAATACAAGCCCAATCGCTTGACATTTACATTAATTCGGCGCTTAAAAACAGCCCTTTGCTTTACGATTACAACAATCAGATGCTTGCCGGAAGGTTAGACAGCTTACTGATATTAGCCACGTTTAAACCCCAGGTCAACCAGGTTTCGCAAGTGATGTATCCTCCGACCGGACCGGGATGGGGTTACGATGAATCTATTACGAATGGCGGCAATTATTCTACGGTTGTAAATGTTACACAATCGCTGTTCAATAGGAAACACATCAAAGGTCAATTACAAAGTATTGACTTATTGAATCAGACACTGAAAATAAGTGCAAAAGTAACCGTTATAGACCTCAAAAAAAGCATTACTGCACAGTATCTTACAGCCTATTCAGATTTCATGCAGTACCAATTTAACCAGTCTGTTCTGGCGCGGCTCACCGATGAACAAAAGACGGTGAAAGTGCTGGTCGATAAAGGGGTTTACCTGATGACCGATTATATGAACCTGCAGGTTCTGACAACGGCCCAGAAGATTGCGATCTCTCAGTCATTTATTCAATTGAAAAACGACGTTGCTGTGCTGAACTTTATTTGTGGCATCAGTGATCTGCAAGAGATAAATCTGGTAAAACCTGAAATCAAGGTTCAGAATGACCTGAGTTATGAAAGTTCTCCATTGTTTGCCCAATTTAGGATTGACAGTCTGAAAAACACGAACAACAGGCAGATCGTCGATTTGAATTACAGACCACGGCTAAGTGCTTTTGCAGATGCAGGATTTAATTCGATCGCTCCCGAAAATATCCCGCACAATTTTGGAGGAAGTTTCGGCGTCAACTTCTCCATTCCGATTTACGACGGAAAGCAGCGCAAACTGCAGTACGATAAACTAAACCTTGCTGAGAATACCCGGATCTATTATAAACAGTATTATTCATCGCAATACAAACTTCAGTTCGGACAACTAACAAATCAGCTTAAACTAACTATAAATCTGATGAATGAAATCAGCAATCAATTGTCTGAACAGGAAAAGCTGATTGATCTGTATCGGATTGAATTAGAGAAAGGGCTGGTCCGGTTTCTCGACTATCTCACTGTTTTAAATAACTATACCGCAACCAAAAACACATTTCTGATCACAGAAATGAACCGGCTGCAGATTATTAACCAATTGAATTATCTCAAATGAGGAATAGCAAAACTTTATTAGCCTTCGCCTTACTGCTTCATCTGATCGGCTGCAATAATGGTTCGCCAGCCAAAACGGAAGAGACGCCGGAGGTTTCAACTCCTGTTACGGTCACTGCTGTTGAAAACAGGGCTATCAGCGAGACAATTAGTTTTAACGCTGTCTCACAATACCAGCGAAAAAATACTGTGAAATCAACCATCAACGGTTATATCGAACGATCGTTTGTTAATCAGGGGGATTTCGTTCAGGCCGGAAAACCCTTGTATTCGATTAAAACAAAGGAGGGAGAAGCGCTGAGCAAATATGCAGCCAAAGACTCGTCGTTTACCTTCACCGGAAAACAGACGATTGTTGCACCAACCTCGGGTGTTGTAATTGAAGCAACCAAACAGACAAATGATTACGTGAGCGACGGGGAACAGCTTTGTGTGATTGCGGCACAAAGCAGTTTTGTTTTCCTGCTAAACGTTCCCTTCGAACAGAACAAATATGCAACACCAGGCAGAAATTGTTCCATTCTCCTCCCCGATTCCACAATCTTAAACGGAACGATCTCCGGAAAGCTTTCAACTGTTGATCCCGTATCCCAGACGCAAAGCTATATTGTGAAACCCATTACTTCTGCCATTCTTCCTGAAAATCTTTCTGTTCTAGTTCAGATTAGCAAAAGTTCGAAAGAGAATACACAGGTAATTGACAAGTCATGTGTGCTTTCTGATGAGACGATGGAGAACTTCTGGGTGATGAAACTTATCAACGATACAACAGCAGTTAAGGTTGTTATAAAAACAGGCATCGCTGCGGGACATAAAATTGAAATCGTCTACCCCGCTTTTACAGAACGTGACAGGCTTATTAATTCCGGAAATTACGGATTGGCCGATACCGCATTTGTAAATATCATTCAACCCTGAACGCGATGAGAGACTTTTTCGTTTCACATAAAAATCCGGTAGCAGTAATACTCGTGATCATTTTGGCTGCCGGTATTTACGCCTATTCGAAAATGCAATCGTCACTTTTTCCCGAAGTGACTTTTC
Organism: Mariniphaga sp.; assembly: GCA_010906965.1. GTDB lineage: Bacteria > Bacteroidota > Bacteroidia > Bacteroidales > Prolixibacteraceae > JAAFHB01. The sequence goes on from JAAFHB010000011.1 coordinate 16,257, forward strand.
CGAAGATAAAGATCATCGCCGACAGTGGATTGCAGCCTGTTGGCAAGATGATGGTAACGGTGACAAAGCCGCTTGAGAATGCGATTAAAAGGGTTCCTAACCTGAAAACGGTCCGCAGTATCACCAGCCGGGGCAATTGCGAGATATCGGCGTTTATGGAGTGGAATGCCGATATCGATTTAAGCAAGCAGCAGATTGAATCTTCAATCAATCAGATCAAAAACGAGCTGCCACCCGGCACAAGCCTTTCGGTTGAGAAAATGAATCCCTCTATCCTGCCTGTGATTGGTTATGTGATTGAAGGACCGGGAAGAAGTAATATTGAACTGAACCAAATTGCCAACTACACGATTAAGCCATTCCTTTCGCAGGCCAAAGGGGTTGCAGAAGTGTGGGTCATCGGCGGAAAAACAAAAGAGTACCACATCGAACTGCTTCAGCAAAAGATGGCTGCATTAAGCATTACACCTGCAATGATCTCCACGGCTTTAAGTCAGACCAATTTTATCAGCAGCAACGGGTATCTTACCGATTATAATCGGCTTTACCTCACCGTAACCGATGCAAATGTCGAAAATCTCGAACAACTTGAGAACCTTGTCGTTAGCAATAATGGCAAAAGGGTACTGCAACTCAAAGATATTGCAGTATTAAAAGTCGCCGAGCAGACACAATATATAAGGGTCAATGCCAACGGAAAAAGTGCTGTTCTGATGGCAGTCGTAAAACAACCGAATGCCAACCTGATCGATGTAACCAGTGGCGTGACTCAAAAAATTGATGAACTCAATAACCGGATATTGCCCAAAGGGGTCAAACTTAGCCCCTATTATGTGCAGTCCGATTTTGTAAACGAATCGATCAAAAGTGTGAGCGACAGTCTTTGGATCGGTTTGCTGCTCGCTATTCTTGTTGCATTTGTTTTTCTGCGTTCCTTCAAATCGAGCGCTGTTATCCTTGTCACGATACCGGTCACGCTCTCTTTAACGCTGATCGTCCTATATGTGATCGGTTATAACTTCAATATCATGACGCTTGGTGCTATCGCAGCAAGTATTGGGTTGATTATTGACGATGCGATCGTGGTGGTGGAACAGATTCACCGTACTCACGAAGAGTTCCCCGAAAAGCCTACAAAAGAGTTGCTCAGCGGCTCAGTCGGATTTCTTTTACCTGCGATGATTGGTTCCTCTGTCAGTACAATCGTGATTTTTCTTCCGTTTGTGATTTTAAGCGGTGTTGCTGGTGCCTATTTCAAGATCCTCACCAACACGATGATGATTACGCTGATCTGTTCATTTTTAGTAACCTGGATCGGACTACCTGTGATCTATCTGCTCTTTTCGGGAAAGACGAATACCGTCACAAAACAGCGTCCCGAAGGACATCGCACAAGCGGTAAGTGGATCACATTCTTTATTCTGCGCCCAATTATCAGCATCTGCTTTATCGGATTTCTTCTTTTTTCGATCGTGTTTATTTCAGGCAGATTAGAGACCGGTTTTCTACCAGAAATGGACGAAGGGAGTATTGTGCTTGATTATACTTCGCCTCCGGGAACATCACTTCAGGAAACCGACCGGATGCTGCGTGAAGTTGAGAAAATTCTTCCGACAATACCCGAAATTGAGTCCTATTCGCGAAGAACCGGAGCACAGATGGGATTTTTTATTACTGAACCTAACTACGGTGACTACCTGATTCAACTGAAGAAGGATCGGAACCGGTCAACCAACGAGGTGATTGATGAGATCCGGGCAAAGATCGAATCATCGCAGCCTGCGTTAAAGATCGATTTTGGTCAGGTGATTGGCGATATGCTGGGTGACCTGATGAGTTCGACACAACCCATCGAGATTAAGATTTACGGCGATAATGTGAAAATATTGCAGAACCTTGCGCGCGAAGTTGCCGGTATTACAGAGAATGTGAAGGGAACGGCCGATGTTTTCGATGGGATTACGATTGCCGGCCCCTCCATCAATATCGAACCGGACTATAAAAACCTTGCACTTTTCGGTATCACACCAGCCGATTTCCAGAATCAGCTGCAAACGCAACTCGAAGGGGTAACGGTCGGAAATATTTATGAGAAAGAGCAACTGACGACGGTGCGAATGCTGTATCCCGATGCGGCAAATACCTCATTCGAAAAGATCAAAGATGGTTATGTCTTTCTTCCAAACGGCAAACTTCAGCCGCTTTCACAATTAGCTCATATTTCAGTCGATGCAGGGAGTGCGGAGATTGAACGTGAGAATTTGCAGACGATGATCCCTGTTATTGCGCGACTCGATAACCGTGATCTGGGTAGTGTAATGACCGAATTAAAGCATCAGATTGAATCGAAAGTAAATCTTCCACAGGGATATCATATCACGTACGGCGGAGCTTACGAAGAGCAGCAAAAATCGTTTAGCGAACTGATGATGATTCTGATTACTGCCATTTTGCTTGTGTTTGCGGTGATGTTGTTCCTGTTCAAAGAGTTTAAGATTGCGTTGTTAATTGTTTTTCTTTCAGCTTTGGGAATTTCCGGAAGTATGATCGCCCTTTACATCACTACTACCCCATTGAATGTGGGAAGTTATACGGGAATTATCATGATCATCGGGATCATCGGTGAGAATGCGATCTTTACCTTCCTGCAATTCCAGCAAACCCTGAAAACTTCCAATCCCGATGGTGCGATTGTTTATGCAATCTCTACGCGACTTCGACCCAAACTAATGACCGCTTTGGGTGCGATCATCGCCCTCTCTCCCATTGCGCTCGGCATTGGAACCGGTGCTCAGTTGCATCAGCCTTTGGCAATTGCAGTAATCGGAGGTTTTATCATTGCGCTGCCTTTGTTACTGATTGTATATCCTTCGATGTTAAGGCTGTTGTATAAGAATCAGAGGAGTTAGGAGCGAGTTTATTTGAATTCGTAGCTCTTCGTAAACCTTGTGCAATCCCTTGCGGTCGTAGTGGTTAAATTAGGGATATCTTCAATACATTTTCGCCTGTGTAACAAAATGATTTGGCTAAAGCCAATCTGTAATCTCTTTTTTTAATCCACTGGCTGAAGCCAATGGCAATTCAAAAAGTCAATTGCAATTCATTTTGATGGCAATCATGAATTTCCTCCAGCTTTAGCTGGAGGAATAGAAAAATCAATGCCCTGATTGGCTTTAGCCAAAATTCTAAAAGACAGGTTCATTTATGCTGCCAGACTATGACCAAAAGAGCCGGGCACTTATAATCAAAAAAAAGCACCCCGAATTTTGGGATGCCTATCAATCATAACTTGTAATTATTTTAAGACTAATCGCTCACAGATTATTCCTAATCTTGCTTCAAAGGTTCCTTTGAAAGTAGCTTTCCATTCTCATCAAAACTGATCTCAAGTTTATTTTTTCCTTTTACAGCCTCCATTTCGTAGGTTACGGAGCCTTTTGCATCAGTAGAAATCTCTATTTCATCGAGTTTGTAACCCGCAAAATCTTTTGAAATTGTGGCTTTTACAGCTTGTGGAAGTTGTGATTCTTTCATTTCGCCCTCGGTTTCGAGAAGCTTTCCGGCAGCATCGTACAAGGCAGATGTCGCAATTTTGTTCAGCGTAAATTCAACCTCAAATTCACCTGGCTTTTCGACACCCCATTTCACTTTTTCTGCTGTCGGATATTTTGCTGCGAATGCTGCTTTTGCTGCGGCAGGAGTTTCTTCCTTAGGCTTTTGAGCAAAACTAAAAGCTACGAAAACCATACAAACCAATAATGTGATAAATTTTTTCATCCTCTTTATTTTTAAAGTTAATATTGTAAATGTACAACCTGATATTGTAGAAAATTAGGAGATCTCCGCCTTGTAGAGACAAGGCATACCTTGTCTCAACACATTCCATGTACCTACGTGTCCAACATTGAATTACAATTGATTATCAAACTTCAGCGTGTTTTCTTTTGATTTTTTGAGTTGTTTTCCGAAGGTATAGCTAATTCCGGCATAAATAATTCGTGCACTTCGTCTTCTGATTACATTTTGATATAGCTCAGGCGTATTGAGCACAGATTTGTTTTTCAATGTATTGAATACATCGGAAACTGTAAAAATGAAAGCTGCTTTTTTCTTTAAGAACTCATGCCTAAATCCCATGTTCATCACGAATGATGGCAACTGTTTGCCTTGCGGCGTCAATCTTTCCGAAACATAGTTGGAGGTGAATTGCGCCATGGTACTTTTGGTGAGATTGACACTCGAATTAAGATTTAACAAGAACGAAATATTCGATTTATTGCTGCTATAACCTAAACTGGAAGCATCAATCGTATTATAGAAAGTATTTGAACTAAAATTGACATTGATGATTTTGGCTAAAGTAGTGGCGACAATAAACTCGAATCCTGCAGAACTGTTTTTTGAAAGATTAAACCGCGTGGTGACCAAAACTGAATCATTCAGGTATTTAGTGAGGCTGGTCATTCCATTGTATGTATAACGGTAGTAGAGTGTTGACGTAATTGTTGTCAACTTGTTTTTATATTGATATCCAAATTCAACAGAATGAGTTTCTTCGGGTTTTAATCTTGGATTGCCAATCCGAAGGTTGTAAGGATCCTGATATTCAGGAAAAGGGTTCAAATCATCCCCTTCTGGTCGGCGTATGCGGTGACTGTAATTCAATTGAAGTTCATGCGCATCATCCATATTATACGATAAATGGAGCGAAGGATATAGCTTGAAATAATTGTTATTGAGCAGGCTATCCGTTGTTATCTGATGTGACTTTACCATTGCCTGTTCAGCGCGCAAGCCCCCAAGAACTCCAAACTTTCCAAACTTCTGTTCGAAGGTGGAATAGAAAACATGGATATCTTCATTATAAATGAATTGATTCGACTTTCCAAAGTCTTTTTCCCAGGCATTGGACACCGGATTGAAATTTTCGCCATAAAAATTCATGTCATTTTTCCTGGTTTCAAGAATATAACCCGACTCAAACTTACTGGTTTCTGATAAGGGATTTGAATATTCAACCGAAAATTGCGATTCATTATCATCCTGTTTAATCAGGGTATTGTCGTAGGTGGTTGACTGAACCGGCATCCTAAAAACATTCGTATAATGATTATCCTCCTGTTCTTTTTGAGAAGATGAAGTATAATCAACAGTCAACTCATGTCCTTCCTTCTCAAATGAATGCCTGTAATTGGCCGTATACTCAAAGCTATGTTCAAACTCAGGATCGATCCGGTTCCGGTCTAAATCTTTTGTCATCAGATGATTTTGATCTTCATTTCGGGTATTTGTTAATCCAGTCTTGTTTTGATCACGATGATTATAATTACCCGATATTCCAATTTGGTTGTTATCGTTAATTTTGAAATCAATTCCGCTGTTGATAATGTTTGAAATTGGCCTGGACTTCTCATTGGCGTCCATATTTGTATAATCAACAACGTTAGTTGTCAGATCAGTACGCTTCCGCGAATCCAATGTGTACCGTAGCCTGTCGTCCTGACGAACGCTGTATGACCCGAATACATTAACTTTACCTGTATTATAATTGGCAGCAATATTCCCGTTATAGCGATTGTCATTCCCGGCATTTGCCATGATTGTACCGTTAAGTCCAAGGCCTTTATTCTTTTTTAGCACGATGTTAATGATTCCTGAAGTGCCATCGGGCTTAAACTTTGCCGATGGATTGGTGATCACCTCAATCCGTTCGATTGAATTTGCCGGCATCTGCTGGAGCACAGCCGCACGATTGGTTCCCATCATCGCTGATGGCTTTCCGTTGATCAATACAATCACATTATCGGAGCCACGCAAACTAAGATTCCCGTCGATATCAACAGAAAGTGAAGGGACGTTTTGCATCAGATCGCTTACCGAACCAGTTTTCCCGATCACATCTTTTCCTACATTAAATACCTTCCGGTCGATTGAATTTGTATAAGTCGACCGTTCACCAACAACAACTGCATCCTTGATTTCCTGATTCGAAACCGAAAGCCCAAGTATTCCTGCATTTACGGTACGATTTTGTTCGCTGATCGTGAACAAAGGGGTTTCCTGCTGTTCGAATCCGATAAAACTGTAAACAATTTTGTACTTCCCATAAGCAATTTTGTTAAGACTGAACTTTCCTTTCGCATCAGTTATAGTTCCGTTTATCTGTGTGTTATCTGATTCTTTTTGGATAACCACATTTGCAAATTCGATGGGCTGTTTGCTTTGATTATCAACAATAATCCCGGTGATGGTTCCTTTTGACTGTTTTTGTGCTGAAAGATTTGAAAAAGCAAAAACGAATAAGAATAACATTAAAAGCTTGTTAATCATGTTTTTGATGAATGAGTAAATGGATTTATGAGTTTAATTTCGGGCAAAATTAGTTTCCAAGTTTGTAGGAAATTTGGATTGGGGCGATTACCTGTTATTCAATAACTTTACTCAATGTGAAACTATGAAGATCATTCTGATAGGTGTAAATCAGCATTAGATGATTCGCTTTGCATATCTCGTCAGCGATTGCCAGACCTAAGCCAGTTGATTCTTCCAAAGTGTTGTTCTTAACAAATCGTTTGAAGAGCTTTGAAGGGTCAATAGTCAGTGATTTACCTGTGTTGGAAAAGGTAATCTTGTTAATTCCGGAAGAAAGGAAGATTTTGCCATGATTAAAATTATGCTTCAGTGCATTGCTTAAAAGGTTATTTATAAGGATATCGGCAAGCATCGGATGGATAGAAATGATGACAGGAACATCCAATTGCACTGATAATTCAATTTGTTTCAAAGCGAATAATTCCTCGAGATACTCCAGACGCGAATGTATCAGAATACAAAAATCAATCTCCGTTTTTTCGGCGAATTGCTGATTTTCGATTTTTGAAAGGAGCAACAATGCTTCATTTAGTTTTGAAAGCCGGTTAACTGTTTCAAATGCGTCATGCAATCGCTTGTGCTGTGTATCAGAAAGTTCATGGTCGTTTAATATTATTTCCAGCTTTGACTTAATAATGGCTAACGGGGTTTGTATCTCGTGCGAAGCATTTTCGGTAAATTCTTTCAAGTTGATAAAATCGGATTGCATCTTTTGGATCATCTCCTCCAAAGTGCTGTTTAAGTGGTCAAATTCTGAAATTCCGGTTTGATCGAATTTGACTGGATGGATTTCGTTGATCTTCCATGACTTCAATAATGACAGACTCTTAAAAAATGGTTTCCAGGCTTTCTCCGATAACCATCGGTTAAGAAAAAACAGGGCAAGCAGGATCAGAAAGAATAAGGCAGACATGAAATAGAAGATAATTCCCTGCAAATCTTCCGATTCAAGCAGTGATTGCAAAATTGTTACTTCAAAATAGTTGTCATTAGCAGATGTTGTAAAAACTATCTTTCGAAAAGGGATCATCTCTTTTTCCCGCTCATCGTAAGCCAAAGTGTCAGATATGAAACTGTAATCCTTCGTTTTTGCGATTTGTCTGATAAATATGGATTGGTCCGGTGAACCAAAAATAATCTTATCGACCTTGTTATGCTGCAAATACAGAATTACGTTTGTCTTTCGCGACTTAAGTATCCCCTTGATATTATGGTCTATCACGCGATCAAGCGCAAAATAAAAAATCACTCCTGCAATTGTAAATACAAGCAGTGTGACCATCAAAAACCGGATGTTGATCTTATTTTGGAGTTTCATTTTGAAATTTGAATTCAACTTATGAGGGTTTCAGATCCTATAAATCAAAGATGTACCCTGTTCCATATACATTCCGGAAGTAATCGATACCTGATTTTTCCAGTAGTTTCCGGCGAAGGTTTTTGATATGCGAATAGACAAAATCAAACGAATCAGCGGAGTCTGCAAAATCGCCCCAAAGATGTTCGGCGATCGATTCTTTTGTAAGGACGCGGCCCGGATTTGAAATAAAAAACAGCAACATGTCAAATTCTTTCTTTGTAACTGAGAGCAGTTCGTCCTGAACGAAAACCTGTCGCTTCTCTGTCAGTATTCTGATCTTATCGATGATAAGTTCTTTCTGTCCATCAAATTTTCGTCGACGCAACAAAGATTTAACGCGGGAATTGAGTTCCGACAAGTGAAAGGGTTTTGTCAGGTAATCATCGGCTCCTAAATCAAGACCTATAACTTTATCATCCAATGAGTTTTTGGCAGAAATGATAATGATTCCGGTTTCAGGATGACATTTCTTTAATTCCCGAACCAGCGTGAGACCATTCCCGTCGGGTAAACCAATATCCAGGAGCATACAATCGTATTCATAAAGGTTGATTTTTTCAGTGCCCATTTCAACTGTGCCAGCATGTTCGCAAAGATATCCTTCCCCTTCGAGGTAGGATACAATTGTTTCGCACAGCATTTTTTCGTCTTCAATTACCAGAATCTTCACTGTATTTTCTTTTATCCAAAAGTAAACCCAAAATCTGTAGAAATTTGGATTTATTTGATCTGCTGAATTTTTGTTTGCAGATTCAAGATATACCTCTATTTCATTTTTTTGATTATATTTGAAATGGAAATTGATAAGACGCAATAAAACAGGCTTCCAAAGAACAGTTATAAATTGAAAATTATGAACTTACAATACATAACAGATAAAAAAGGCAATAAAAATGCCGTACAACTTCCGATCGAAGACTGGGAACAAATACAGAATGACTTAATAGAACTTGAAAAGTTAAGGGATAAAAAAACATTTATCTACGATCTAATTGAATCCATTGAGGAGGTTAAGCTTGCGAAGGAAGGTAAAATAAAACTGCAATCGGCTAAAGATTTCCTCAATGAACTTTAAAGTTGAAGTTTCAGACACATTTAAAAAACACACCAGACGCCTTCTTAAAAAATTCCCATCATTAAAACATGAACTGGAAGTGTTAGTCAATACACTTGAAACGGACCCTACAATTGGAAAACCTATTGGCTTAGATTGTTATAAAATCCGCTTGGCGATAGCTTCAAAAGGGAAAGGAAAATCTGGTGGTGCAAGGGTTATAACCCATGTACATTTTACCAAAACAACTGTTTACCTGCTTACAATTTACGACAAATCGAAACGGTCAAGTGTCTCTGATAAAGAAATCAAAGAACTGCTCGCTTTTTTACAATAAATACCGTGCTTAAATCGTTAAATCGATAATCAAACTTTTCTTCCGAAACCCAAACCATGAAAGCGCTGCGATCCAAATGATTCCGTTTGCAAGTATCGCCAATACAATCAGCAGAACGGTCATAAATGAGACATCGCTACCGGGAGTAAGGAAATTGGGAAGTACAGCTATCACCGCAGAAATAAATCCGATCAGTATACCCCAGACAAGTAACGTAATGTATTCGCGGATCAGTAACCCGACGACTTGTTTACGTGTAAATCCAAGCGACTGCATCAATGCGATTTCCTTTTTCCGTTCGAGGATCGTCCGGGCCAATACAACCGCAAGTCCCACAGTTCCAAGAATCAAACCTAATGCACCTAAAGCAAGAAAGATCGAAAGATAGGTATTGGTAATTGAATTAAAATCCATTAATCTTTGTACGCTTGTGGTCATCTCCCAACCGTAATCGCGGAAAACAGATTGGAGCTCCTCCCCTGTTGTTTTCGCTTTATCTTTCGGTACATCGATTAGAAAAATATTGGAACCGGAACTTGTTGGAAAGTTCTTCAGAAAATTGGCGTTCGAAATCAATACATATCCCTGAAAAACAGAAGGTGATAATCCGGCAATGAGTTTAAGGCGCAAGGTATCGCCCGGTTCGTTTCGATACTTTAGCGTATCCCCAATGTTAAGCCCCAGCCCCCATTGAATTACGGTCTGATCAGCTATTGCAGGAATAACGCCGTCGCTAAGTGGCTCAATCAAAGCTTTCCAAACGTTATCGGTATTAATTTCAGGACTATTTGTTGCGAAGCTAAACCGACCTTTCAGCATTTCGGGATCAGCGCCGAGAATTGCAGGATTAGAAACACGGTTAAGGTTAAGACAACTAGCATCATCTCCATCCATCTTACTAAACTGGGCAGCACTAAACTCCGAAGTGATCCCTTCGTTTAAACGACGGTCTTTGTCATTCAGACTATATAATACGGGAATAGAGGTCTCTGCGAAGAATTGAAATCCACCGGTTCCACTCGTCTTCTCCGATGCACCCGACAGTAAATCCTGCCGGTTGGCACCTGTTGAAACAACCAGAAAGGTTCCCAAAGCGAATAAAATGACGACGGTCAGCGAACGGCCCAGATTTTGTGACCGGTTGCGCCTGTTCAACTCCCTAACAGAAAAATCTTCAACAACCTTGTTTCTGTTTTGCCGGAAAGAATAATCAGCCAATAACAATAAACCCATCAATAATAAACCTCCTGAAAGGAAAAAGAGTGCAGCTCCCTGCTGTTTGGAAATCAACAACTGAAAAACGACCAATCCAATCGCAGCAACAAGTGAACCGAACATCAGCCACTTTTTAATCATTGTCACCAATGGTTTTTGCGGCTGATCCTGTTGCCGCTGCAATTCAACTGCCTGCCGTTTGAAACTTTTGCTCACCGAATAGATGATCGTCAGTATCGAAATAAGCATACTTATTATTAATCCTGTAATAAGCGTTGTTGTCCTGATATCAATCTCCAGAACTGACGTTCGTACGACTGCCCACCAAAGCGAATTAAGCGCGATAAAGATGATTTTGGTATAAACAACCGCAATAAAAAGGCCGAAGAGCGACCCGACAAAGGCAACAATCGCCCCTTCGTAGAGCAAAAACCTGCGAATTTGACTTGTGGTGAACCCTAACATTAAAAGTGTTCCCATCTGCGACTGACGGCTTTCGAGGTTTAACAGGAACAGCAAAGCGGTCAGAATCAATGCTGCCACCAGCAGAAAAAAGCTAAGTCCCAGAAATAACTGGCTAAAATCGACACCATTTCGTGCAGCTTTCAACCCATTATCCCGGACAGCCGTAACCATTACACCCAGATTAGCAGGTTTTATTGAGTTTGAAAATAGAGAACGGTATTCTTTGTCAGAAAAGGCATTGTCACCGATACGGATCGCTGTATAGTTTCCGAACCTATTCGCCCAAAGTTGATGTGCTCTTTTGAGTGAGATAAACGCTTTGGGAGTTCCTTTGTATTGTTTCCAGTAAGCTTCATCCTTATCCCTGATTGCATCTAGTTTGATTGGAACACCTGCTTCCCAGTCGCGGCAATTCCCGGCATCCGACATCCCCGGAAGAAACGGCATCAGATCTTTGTCGGCATACTTTCCTTCAATCGGTACAACCGCTTTAACAACAAATTGTGATCCTTTTTCGATCAACTGACGCAAAGGGCCGATCTCGTAATACTTTATGGTGAGCGAATCTCCAACTTTTACCTGCAGGTCAGACGCCACCCAGTCGTTGATGATGATATCATTGTCTTTTAAGTTGATATCGTCGATTGTTGAAACAAAAGAGTAAGGTGTAGATTTACCATTGTATTGCAGGCTATTCGCAAAATAGGTCAAAACAGGATGCGATTCCCTGAATGGTTCGAAAGCTTTTACAATCTGATCATCGATAAATACCCGTTCGGAGGTGATCTCCATCTCGTGTGTCAGCGGAATCTCCCTGACTTTTAACCCGGCATCTTCGGCTGTAAAACATTCGCTAAGTAAATTGCTTATTTGTTGATTGTTGAGTTGAGTTGCTGAAACCAGGATGTGATTGGCTTTCCCTTCAAACTTCATCAGTTCGTTTAGTTTTGAAAGAGAAAGAAAAAGGTTGTAAGGTGCAGTCTGTGAATTTTTAAGGTTGAAAAATCCCAATGTATGCTGATCAGCAATCGCTTTAACGGTAGCTTGAAAAGAGACACTCGTCTCGTCATCAGATACAAATGGGGCATTTAGTGGAATCAGGCTTGCCTTTTTGATCCGGGCAAGGAAACTATCCCCTTTTTTAAGTCCGAGTCTTTCCGCCAGATTCGTGCTGATGATAACTTCGCTTCCGTCTAATTTCAGATAGATTGGAGATTCAGCAATTTTCTCAAAACGGTCGTCAATTCCTGTTATCTGAACTTTATTAACGCGCTCCTCACCGCCATCGGCTACGGCCATTCCTTCGAGAATCAATGCAGGTGTTACCTCAAAACCTCCTTTTGCTGCCAGTTCTCCGGCTAGTTCTGAACGAAAATAACGGTCAACGGTTGAAACCAGGTGGGTGGTGCTACCTAACCTGTAGAATGCGGACTGTTCAAGACTAAATGTGACCGAATCACCAATGATTAAGCCACCTGTCAACACAGCCGTACTAATAGCTACACCAATGGCAACAAGCAGATTAGCTTTAAAATAATGGATAAAACTATTGAATACCAGTTTAAAACGCGTCATTGTAACTTCCCGTTTTTAAGGTGATAAACCTGGTCCATTTGTAATGCAAGCTCTGACGAATGGGTAACGACAACCAGGGAGACGCCCTCTTCGCCGCTTAGGTGATTCAATAAATCGGTCAGATGATTGGCATTTTGTTCGTCAAGCGCACCTGTCGGTTCATCAGCGAGGATCAGTTGCGGTTTGTTGATCAATGCCCGCACAACTGCCGTCCGCTGACATTCTCCACCCGAGAGTTCAGAAGGTTTTTGAAACCGCCGTTCCCAGATTCCCACCTTCCGGAGCAAATGTTCTGCCCAATCTTTTTCGGTTTTTCCAACCACTTTCTTAATCGGCAAAACGGGTAAAAGGACATTCTCCCACAACGTACATTGCGGCAACAGGTGGTGCATCTGAAACACGAATCCAAGTTCACGGTTACGGAATTGGGCCAGCTCTTCCTGCGAATAACCTGTAATCTTTTTCCCTTTGAAAAAGATCTCGCCTGCATCGGGCTGATCGAGCGTACCGATCAGGTTAAGTAAGGTGGTCTTCCCCGACCCACTTGGACCTGCAATGGCAATCTTCTGATTTGTATCAACTTCTAAATTAAGTCCATCGAGTACTTTTCTAAAGTTACTTTTCGATGGATCGCCGTAGCCTTTTGAAATATTTTTTAACTGGAGAATCATTGCAAATATGAATTTAAAAGTTTAATTCCGAATTTTTGAAATAACCGCAAAGCCCGCAAAGTTGAACCGGGAGAGTAGAGCGGTTAACTTTTTAAGCCAACAATTTTGTGTAAACTTCAATCATCTCTTTTGCATGATCATGGATATTGAAACTGATTTCGACTCCATCCCTTGCAGTAACGCTCAGTCTATTCAGTATTTCAAGGTCAGAGAGCAATCCAGCTAATGCATCACATAGTACTTCAGGAGTATTGGTTTCATAGATAATTCCGCCTCCGGATAGTTTGACAATTTCAGGAAATGCACCCAATGCAGGCTGAACAACCGGAACTCCTGATGCCATCGATTCCAAAAGGTACATTCCGAAAGCTTCGCCATTCCTGACGGGCACGCTGATCACTGAAACCTTGCTGAAAAATGATTTCCTTCCTGTTTCTTCAAAATCTTCGATGATTTCTACCTGATTATGAAGGTCTTCTCTGACTAATTTTTTCCTTAACCCTTTGATGTAACTTGTATCAGCTCCCGTTGAACCACCAGTCAAAATTAATTTAACATCATCGAAACCCGCCTTCTTTTTCAGGAGAATAAAGGCATCAACCACAATGTCAAATCCGTTTTCGTGACACATGCGTGAGATATAACCTATGTTTCTTCCCTTATTTGAAATTGGAATAAACTCGTAATCAGCCGGATCAACGCCAAGGTACAAACTTTGAATTTTTTCAGCCGGCAATTTCATCCGTTCCTGCATCACGTTTGAAAAGAAATCACTGACGGCAATAAAATGGTCCACATCTTTCGACTTTTCGCTCATCAGTTTCCAGATCTGATCCCTGAATACAGGTTTCATCGCATCAACCCACACATCTTCATCTTGCAACGAACAGACAATGGGAACATTTAGTCTTTCTTTGATCCGATGCGCTAAACCAAGCAGCAATGCATTCGAAATATGGACGACATCAGGCTTGCAATGCACTGCCATCCAATCGACCAACCGTTCCAGTTCCTCTTTCTGTTTTCCATCCTCACCCAGCAACATCGAAACAGTCATCTCTTCCAGACCTTTTGCATTTGTTGAACCGGCCATCGATGCAGCCATTTTAAGAAGTGGTCCAGAATTAAGCAATCTTTCGACCCAAAGCGGCGCTTTACGGAAGATAGGATAAAGCTGTTTCAAATAGATACTTACGGCGCCATAAAAAACAGGGATATCCTTAATATCGCGTTCATCCGAAAAAATAGGGAGGTACATCGGTATTTTTATCACCTGATGACCTTGTTCACGAAGGGCAACAACGTATTTGCTGTCGCGAAGGCAATTACCGCAGTAAAAACTGCCACCTGAACCTGGAATGATCTGGACGATATTCATGAGGTTATTAATTTAATTTTCTACACTTTACTATTATCCACTAGTCTTCATCACAGTCCTAAACTTAATTATCGAATTGTCACATTGTCGAATTATCTATTTCCCAAAGCAATAAACATTTCCATCTAACGAACAAACTACCATCAGGTTTTCGATAACAGCCGGGTTATGGAGAATTGAATTTCCGATTTCGTATTTCCAAATTACAGAACCATCTGTCAATTTTAGTAACGCCAGATCACCACGCATATTGGCTATCATCACTTTATCCTTAATAATGACAGGTGATGCTTCTACACGGTTTCCGCTGTTGAAACTCCAAAGCAGTTTTCCGGTATTTTTATCGAAGCAATAGACGAACTTATCGCGGTTGCCCGTTACAACTTTATCGCCTGATAATGCCGCTGAAGCAACAAAAGGTTGTTTTAACTCTTTGTTCTCCCAGCTCCAGACAACTTTTTGCGTCTGTATATCGACTTTCGAAAACTTACCATCGTAATCGCCAATATAGGCCATTTTATCGCTTACCGGGCACGAACCGGCAACATAGGTCGCAACATTGATCTTTGACTCTGATTTACCGCTATAGATATCAACAACATGAAGGAAACCATCGCATCCACCGAAAATCGCTTTACCGTTAAAACAGGCGGCTGCACCATTAATAAAATTATCAGATTCGTACATCCAGCGCATCTTTCCCGTTTCGGCATCAACGCAGTGAAGATTATAGTCGTAACTTCCTACAATTAACGACGTTTTAGAACCTGATTTCCAAAAGTTAGCAGATCCCATAATCTGGTTGTCAGTTTTATATTTCCAGATCAATGAACCATCCGAAAGCTGAAGTGCATAAAGATTGCCATCAAGGTTACCGACATATACCTTTCCGTTCAGAATCATGGCCGGAGCCTCAATCGAATTCTCTGTTTTGTATTTCCAAAGAAGCTTTCCTTTTAGATCGAGGCAATAGATAATTCCATCGGTTGCACCAATAACCACTTTCCCTTCACTGATTACAGCAGCTGACTTAATATTATCACCCACCTTGAAATTCCAAAGCTTCTTTGGCTTCTCCGGAAAGTTCACATTCGTGGTTCCCAACAGGTCCTGACTTCCGCGAAAGTTGTTCCAGGAGGTTGAATTTTGGCCATTCGCACCTTCAAGCACAATCAAAACGAATAATATCAGGTGTAATATTCTCATAATTTGTTATTTACAGATAATGCACCAGTCGGGCATGCTTTGGCTACTATTTCTGCAGTTTCTGCCAATCCGGCTTCCACTGATTCATTGAAAGGTACTCCGATTACCACATCAAACCCCCGACCAATAAAGGAGAAACCATATTTTTCCTGATACCTGGCGGTCATCCGGACACAGATTCCACACTTAATGCATTTCAACGGTTCGTAAACAATCCGATGTGCAAAATGCTTCGTCATCGATTTTCGTTCATTTCCGGCAAACCTCCGCTGATTCGCATCGTATCTCCCCGATAAGACCCTTAATTTGCAATTTTCAATGTCCCGGCAGTCGCAATGCAAACAACGCTTTGCTTCGAGGATTGCCTCCTCTTTTGTATAACCATTTGATTTTATGATATCTGAATGTAATCGCTCCTGAGGAATTGATTCTTTCAAATATTCTGAAATCTCCTCCTGGAGCAGTTTTCCAAAGCGCGAATTAAACAAACGCGGCTCTCCTTTGGGTTCTTTGCCCGATAAATACTGGGCAACCGACCACGCTACTTCTTTACCTTGTCCCACCGATCGAACCGCCAGCCTCGAAGACCTCAGAGAGTTTCCGATTGCGAAAACCCCTTTCACCGAAGTTTCATAACTGTTTGGATCGGCATCAATACCTTTGGCATTTGTTGCTATTCCCCAGCTTCTGATTTCATCAGCCAGAACCCCTGTCGCAATTACGACAGCATCGTATTGATTTTTAATATCCAGAAATACGGATGTATTAATATTTTTTCCACCTTCAAATACAACACCGGTATCTAAAATAGCTTTAATCTCTTTGTCTAAAACAATTAATGGTAGAACTTCAGGTTTGATCTCTGTACGAAGTAGACCTCCCGGCAAAATGTTTTTATCGAATAATACAGTCGAATAGCCGTTTAATTGTAAATAATAGGCTGCCGCCAATCCGGCAGGACCTGCTCCGATTACAGCCACTTTTTTTCCAGTTAAGGGAAGTGGTTCGAAAGGATGAGCATCGTTTTCGTCGCCTACAAATCGTTTAAGGAGACAAATGGAGACCGAAGCGTCTACCGTCTTGCGGTGACAGGCACCTTCGCATGGAGCTGGACAAATCCGGCCTAAAACGGCGGGCAGTGCAATATCTTTTTTGACTATTTTCAGGGCTTCTTCAAATTTGCCGGCAGCAATCAGACGGTTCATTTGCGGAATATCCATATGTGCAGGACATGCTACCTGACAGGGACCTTCACAATCGCCAACATGTTCGCTCAACAGCAGTTCCAGACCTGTCTGGCGTGCTTCTAGAATTTCATCATCGTCCGTGATTACCGACATTCCTTCGGTGGTTGTAACTGAACAGGATGCAAATAACCGGCCATTCGCGGCATCTTTTACAAGACACAGCATACACGATGTAAAATGCCCCAATTCCTCGTTGTAACAAAGTGATGGAACTTTAACTCCTGCCTTTTCAGCTGCTTTTAAAACCGAGGTTCCGGCTTCAACTTCAATTTCTTGACCGTTAATCTTGATATGAACCATTCTATTTATTTCGATTGTATTTTTTGAATCATACGTTACGGGATGAAGGTAACACATTCCATTTAAAGTACAATAAGATACTTTGGAATAATTGGACTTAAATCTATTAAAGAAATAGATCGTGCTATAATATTGCGCTTTAATACTTTAAATACAGAGACTCTGCCAATTTCCAGAAATGGGCCAGAGAGTTTTCCTATTTGCTATTGGTAATTATCTGATTTAATCCCTCAATCCAGCAATCGTGATCGTTCAGGCTTTCGACCAGTTGAAGCTGCTCACCTCCATGCTTTTTAAACAGAATGTTGTACTCCTCTTCAATCTCAATCTTTGTTTCAAGGCAATCTGCCACAAACGAAGGAGCGAAAATAAGGATCTTCTTAATTCCAGCCTTTGCCTTTTGAATCAACGACACATCCGTAAATGGTGACATCCACTTTTTTGTAAGCCGTGACTGAAAAGATACGGAATAATCGTTAGTTGAAAGACCAATTTTCGCGGCAATTAACCTTGCAGTCTCATAACAAGCTGCCTGGTAACAAAACTGACCTTCTTCAATAGATTGTGTTTTACAAAGGCATTCTGTACAATCTATTTCCGGATGAACTTTCTTAATTTGTCGCAATGGCAAACCGTGAAACGAAAAAATTATATGATCCCATTTGGCTACTTCATACTTTGCCGCTTGTGTTGCAAAAGCATCGATAAAAGCCGGGTGATTGTGAAAATGATTAATCAACCGAAGCTCCGGGACCACATTCCAACGACTTATTTTCGCCAAAATAAACTCCGAAACTGTTCCTGTGGTTGCAGAAGCGTATTGTGGAAAGAGCGGAAGAATAATAATCTTCTTATAATTGTGATATTCAATATATTTCAGGATGTTTTCCAGCGATGGACTGCCATAGCGCATGGCATTGTATATTTTGTAATTATCGCCCATTCGCAGTTGAAGTTTCTCGGCTACCTCAATAGAATAGTGCAAAAGAGGTGAACCATTTTCGTTCCATAATTGCTGATAGAGTCGGGCAGATTTTGGAGCTCGGAACGGGACAATAATCAAATTAACAAGCACTTTTTGAAGTAACCATGGAAGATCAATCACGCGTCTGTCATTCAAAAACTGAGACAAATATAATCTTACATCTGCCACCGAAGGCGAATCAGGAGTTCCAACATTCACAAGAATAACCGCGGTCTGATCCATTTCTTATTTGTTAATCATTTCTTCAGCAATGGCACGCCCCTGTTTGATCCGGTCTCCCATACCTATTCCGTCGCGGATATTCCCGGCAAGGATCAATCCAGGATGTTCTTTCTCTACGAAATTGATCGCCTCTAACCGTTGTTCCGAAGTCACGGTATATTGTGGAATCGCGTACTGATACCTGAAGATTTTTAATATATCAGCTTTTATCCCTTTAATTTTCAGCATTTCCCCAATCTCCTCTTCAACCAGCAATTGAATCTCTTCATCTGTAAGTGAATAAAATTCATCGTGTTTGATGCCGCCCAGGAATACAGAAAGTAGCGCTCCACCTTTAGGAGCACGGTTTTCGAAGAATGATGAGGGAAATAGGACGCCAAGAATCCGACGCTTCTCTATCGATGGAATTAATCCTCCGAAAGCATTGATGTCTATCCCTTTCCATTGCCGGTAACCAAGGGCAACCTGTACGATTTTGGCATATTCTAACTGAGTAATTGCCTTCAATTGCTTCTGCCCTATAAAAGGAAATATTGCTTCGATCTCTTTCCCACCTGCGGTTGAAATAACTTTTTCAGAAGTCAAACTTACAGGTATACTTCCCATTAAGAAAGAAATATTAAATACCTGATTATCATTACTTACTGTAACCTCATTGCAATTAAGAAGAATATTTTCATCGCCAATACTTTTTACAAGCGCATCGATCAGGTATTGAAGTCCTCCTTTTGCAGAGAACACTTCTTTTGTTGCTTTTTTTGTCCGTTGGTCCTTAGGTTCAGAATGTTTTTTTATCCCGCCCCGAATAAAACTGCCGTAAGTTTGTTCGAGGTTATAAAGTTTTGGCAATGCAAAACGGGTCACTAATTTAGACGGATCACCGGCATATATTCCTGAAATAAAAGGATCTATTGCATAATTGAGGTAACTTTTCCCCATTCGTCTTACCACAAGATCTGCAATACTTTCATTCGGATTGGTTCCTTTTTTCCTGAAAGGCTCGCCTAAAATCCTGAATTTGTCACCAAGCGAAAACAGCGGGGTTTTAACTGCGGTCAGAAATCCGGATGGCAAAGCATGCCATTCTCCATCCTTCCAGATTAACCTTTTTTTGGCTTCCGGATTGGCAATATCAATTTTGCAATCCTCCTTAAGATCTTCGAAAAGCTCCACAATCTCCGGATGTGAAACCACGCCTGTATTGGGCCCTGATTCAATCGTAAAGCCCTGTTCTCTGATCGTTTGTATAACACCACCGGGCCGACTGTTCTTTTCAACGATTTTCACGCTGATTCCGCTTTTTAAAAGGTAATGAGCCGTGACCAGACCTGTCAGTCCGGCACCGATTATTACAACATCCGTTTTAAGGTGACCTTCCATATTAAACTGGTTTTGAGAACTGTTTGGATTGTGTATTTGTGAGCGGATCGAAGGAAGCTGCCACATTTCGAATGAAGAGTGTTCCACTTTCTGTTATGTCGAGTCCCTTTTCGGTGAATTTCAAAATTCCATCCTCTTCAAACTTTTTCAATTCTTCACTGTCGTAGGTAATTGCATTTTTAATAGCCGTTTGCGAGATATTTAAACGATCAGCCAATTCCTGCCAGTGAATATGCATGTTGCACATCAATTGGTTAATTACCTCACGTACAATAATTTCATTATCGCTAAGCATATAACCTTTTTCAATTGGCAAATGTCCGGAGTTAATCGATTCGATATAACCCTTCACCGATTTGATGTTTTGAGCATATCCTTTTTCAAGCTGACTGATGGACGACACCCCAAATGCATAAACCTGCCCTGTAGTTTGTCGCGTACAATAGCCCTGGAAATTGCGGTGCAGGCTTTTACTCAGTAATGCCTGGTAAAGCTCATCACTTTCAAGCACATAATGATCCAGACCTATTGATTTGTAGCCACTGGCCAATAAAAAGTCGTGCGATTCTGAAAACATTTTCATTTTCAATTCACTGGTGGGCAATCCAATTTTATCAAGAACTTTTTGCGCTTTTTTCACCCACGGAACATGAGCATACGAAAAAGTAACAAGCCTGTCGGGACGAATAGAGACAGCCTTTCGGATTGAATCGAGAAAACTTTCGACGGTTTGACCTGGCAATCCATATATAAAATCAAGATTAACAGCGATATGTTCTGAGCCAGCCTTTAATTTTTGAAGTATTTCACCAACAGGAAGTTCAGAAGGATCGCGGTTGACTGTTTTTAATACATCATTGTTAAAGTCTTGTATTCCAATGCTAAATCGGTTAAATCCGGCTTTTTTGAGCTGATCGATATAATCAAATGACAGATGTGCCGGATTACACTCAATCGCAATTTCGGGATGATCAACTAACTTGAACAAAGAATAAATAAGCTCATTAATCTCTGCAATCCATTCAACAGGTAATACATTGGGGGTTCCGCCTCCATAATGGATTTGCGAGACTTTCCGCCCTTTGTCAATCAGGGCTGCAACTATTTTGATCTCTTTTTTGAGGGCTGTCACATAGTTTTCCATCGCCTCCAACGTTGCCAGTGGCAAGGCATTACATCCGCAATAAAAACATAGCTTTTTACAGAATGGGATGTGAATATAAATGGAGATATTTTGAGGATTTTGGTGATTTGAATTCTTTACTGCTTCAATATATTGACTTTCTGTCATTTCGTCAGTAAAGTAATTGGCCGGCGGATAACTGGTATACCGTGGAACGGGTGAATTGTATTTTTCGAGTAATTTTTCCGGAATGATCATAACAAGCTTTTTTTACGGTAAAGAAAAAATAGTGCTACAAATGTAGCTACGCTTAGAAACGCTTCAATAAGAAATAAACCGCTGTACGAAATATGGTCAGCAATTTTTCCACTTAAAACGGCAATAATCAGGCTACTCAGATGTGTAATCACAATTTGAAGGGTAAAATCGGTGCCTTCCCTGCCTGGTCTCACATGATCCATCGATGTTGTGTAAATAGCCACAGTCAGCAATCCGTAAGTGCCCCATATTAAAATAATTCCCAAATAAATCATCGGCGTATTTGGTGTACCCAGTGAGATCATCCAAAGATAAAAGGTGGCGATAACACTTAGGAACGAGAAACCGATCAGCGAATTTCGACGGCCGAGTTTATTGATCAGAAAACCAGCTAAGATGGCCGACAAAGCTGCCACCGAAGTGCCCACAATTCCCGACATAAATCCGATCTCTTTTATAGAATAGCCCAAATCAACAAGATAAGGTTTCAACATCGCAAGTATCCCAATGATCCCTGAATAGTAGAAAACAAGCAGAAAAATGCGCTTTGTCATTCCCTGAGCAGCAAAAAAGAGATAAAGATCTTTCATTTGTATAACACTTCCCTTCTTTTCAACTACAGGCTCCCGTTTCTTATAGAGCATTAATGGAATAAGGGCAATTAACGCAAAAAGTGCAAGGCAGTGTAGTAATATCGTCCATCCAAAATAGTGATAGACAATTAATAATAGACCGCTACCTGCCAATGCTCCGATAAAACTACCTGAAGACTGCATACTGTTACCAAAGCTTCGCTCCTCTTTTTTCATAATCAGAATCGCATATGCATCGGTGGCAATATCCTGGGTTGCTGATGCAATAAAGGCAATTACCATGAGTATGATGATCAGTTTAAAATCGAACTGAAGATTGAGCACACCGATGGCAATGATAACAATTGCATAAAACAATTCTGAACCGATAATCCATTTCCGGTATTGCTTCAGATCTCCGGCATTGCGATCGATCAACGGAGCCCAAAGAAATTTTAAAATCCAGGGAAGTTTAATCAACTGCAAAAGTCCAATCGACTGAAGCGAATAGTGTTCCTGACGCATGATAACGGGTACCACGGTCGAGAAAAAGCTCATCGGAATCGATTGGGCAATGTATAAGCTAAAGAGAACAAAGAATTTATCGAGTTTCTCGCGATTCATTAATTAAAATTTTAACGACAGGTTAACGCCAACCTGTGAAGGTCTGCCGGGTTGAACATAGCGATTTCCAAGTGCTTCGAATGAAAAAGCGTAATATTGGGTATCAAATAAATTCTTCCCCCAGAACTCTAACTGAAAATCTCCTTTTGTAAAGGTAATCTTTCCGTCGAGTAGTCCGTAATAATCCTGATAGTCGGTGTTTTTTTCGCTCCAGTAATACTTGCCGGTACCCCGGTAATTGAGGCTTATCCGCATTGATTCAATCATTGATTGCTTGAATTGGAAGGTTTTACTGCCCGAAAAAGCAATTGTTTGCTTCGGTACGTATGGAATGAAATTACCAGCGTAATCGGTTGTTTTATTGGCCATATAGGTCAGGAATGTGGCATTTGTATAACCATAGCTTACGTTTGCTTCAAATCCTTTTACTGGTGCCATCCTCATCGAAAACTCAAGACCTTTGCTTTCAGTTTCACCGGCATTTTTCAACATCGAACCACGGCCGCTTGGAACTGGCTGATAAATCTGCTGATTTGTCCAGTCGATGTAAAAAATGGCTGCGTCGGCATAAAACCGTTGATTGAAAAGTGGTGCACGCCACCCTAATTCATAATTCCAACTCGATTCAGGGTCGAAGGTCAGATCTTCCGGACGTTCGAATGTCGAATTAAAACCTCCTGTTTTATAGCCGTTTGCTACTGTTGCATAGAAAGTCGAATTCCCGGCACGATAATTCAGCGTTATTTTTGGAAGTACTTTGGCCCCATTTAATGAAGGATAGATGGTATCGGTTTTATTTACCCATGAGCCAGCAGTCAATAAATCGTATTTATAATTTAACTTGTCTTTTTCAAGGTCAAGCCGCACACCTGCTGTTAACGATAAATTGGGAATTATAAAGTCGTTTAATGTTGACTGGTGAAAAAAAGCAGCGCCCGAAATACGGTGATCGTACCCTTTGATATAATCCGATTTTGTCGGATAGTAGTTTACCTCCACGCTATTGTCGAAAAGCTGAACAAAGCCGTAAGCTCCAACAAGCCACTCGTAACTTTTTTTCTGATTCGACTTCATGACTATTTCTTGCGACAGCATCCGATGCATTTGTTCCTGCACAACAAAGTATTGTTTTACAGGCGTAAAATCCTGATCGATCGACTGATTATCATTCAGCATCTGAAAACTGGAAGTAGCATGAATTTTAATTTTCGCACCAGAATAGTTCCAGACCAAAGCATCCGAAAATAGATTGCGCAAATATGAGCTGTACTGATCGTAATTTATGCGCAGATTATCTTTAAGCGAATCTTTATAAAGTGCATATGGATATCCGCCCTGATTGCTGCGTTCGAAACTTGCAACATTTTCAATTGACATCCGATCTGAAATCTTCCAAATAAGTCGGCCCCTGGCACCGATGGAATTCATCTTATCAACCTTATCGCCTGAATAAAGGTTCGTGAAAAATCCGTCGCGGTGAACACCCGAAAGATTTACTGCAAAACCTAATTTCTTACCAATCTTACCGTAATGATTAAGACCAGCCGTATAATTTCCATAATTGCCCGCTGATAATTTTATTTTGGAACCCGTCTCTGTTAATGGCGATTTGGTGAAAACATTGATAATTCCACCCATTGTATTTCTTCCATACAAAGTTCCCTGTGGACCGCGTAACACTTCTACCCTTTCGATATCGAAAAAATCAAAGTCAAATGCTGCCTTTTCGAAATACGGAACGTCATCAACATAAATTCCAACCGAAGGTGAGTTAATCCTTGAACCAATTCCACGAATATAAACCGGGGAAGTAAGCTTTGAGCCATAGTCTGGCATAAAGAAATTAGGAATCGCTGACGAAAGATCTTTTAGCGAATTCACCTCTGAACTTTCAAGTAATTTGGAGGTTACAATCGAGATTGAAGCAGGCAATTGCCTGATGCTTGTCTGCTCTTTGGGCGATTTAACTGTAATTTCATCCAAGGTAACTTCTTCAATAGTTAAGGTATCAACTTTAGCAACTGATATTTGAGCACATATCCGAGATGAATAAAAAAACAATAACAATGGTAATACAACTACTGTAAATAATTTCATAATTAAACCTTGTAAATCTAAATTTCAATAAAAGGAGATCCTCGGAAACAGTCTCAGCCAACCAAAGTCCGAAAAAATAAATATTCAGATTTTGGATTACCAGAAAACAATCATCCGATTTGAAAGACGATTTTAAACAAGGGAATATGGGGGAGGACGTGAGAAAAGCGCTGAACCCGAAAAATGAGATCTTGGGGCTAAAGGCGGAGGAATAAGCAGAAATTTGGAATGGGTTATTACGGGCGGTTGTAATGAAATTTCTTCAGAGAGCGCCTGATCTTCGAGGTTTGTAATATTGGTAATATACAGGACAGAATGCTCATGAAAATTATTAGTGCAAAGAATTTGATGCTTTGATACATCTGACAATTTGATATCTTTCGTCTGATTATCAGGACTTCTAAATGCCAACGCAGAAAATCCTGCCAGGTATGAGATGGCAAGAATCAGGTAAAGCAAATTTCCGGAAAAAGCTCCAAAGAAAAACATAGCTGTTTTAAAAGAGATTCGCCGCAAATATATAAATAATTCAATATGTTGCAAATTGTTGCGGCCTTAATAACCGTAAACGAATGCCTTTCAACTTAATTTAGAATCGATAAACCATCAATGAGCATTATCACACCAACCGTCCATAATTGAAGAGTGCCACAGAATCAAATTCCATGGCACTCTTTAGTATCAGTTTCTGACCGGTTAAAGTTGAATGTCTATCGTTTTATCCCCTGTTTTGAGCGTTGCTTTATTGTCGCAGGCCCCATCGCCAAAGTCGATTGTACTGGGAGTTCCGCCTTCAGGCTTAACCAGAATAGATCCGCTTGAAAACCATTTGCATGAAGCTTTCTTTACAACGGCACTGGGATAGCTGGCCGTCCAGTTAACACCTTCCCTCGTCGTACCCGTAGAACGACCTTCGATGCGCCAGACATCATCAGCAATTATTAACGGAGTAGCTGATCCTTCAGAATGAAGACGAATATATTCAGCACGATAAGTGATGAATTTCTTATCAGGAAACTCTATTCTTGACTCTGTGAATACAGAATACCTGGGCCAGCTATTCGCTGAATTCGGTCCCATATAAGTGATACGATGGACGCCACTGATTTTGTTTCCTTCGCTTACAAAGTCCGTAAAAGTAAATGTTATCACAGAACTGGCCATGTTCATCATGCCCGAAACAGATGCCGTGATCTTTCCGCTTCGTGTAATTCCATCTTCGGCGCCAGTGCAACCTGTTCCCCAGTCGAATGTGATAGAAACAGGGAATGAACCATTTAGAGTAGCTGTAACAGCAGGACAAGTTCCCAACGTAGCCGATTTCAGCCCGGATGTAGAAATCTGACCAAACACAAAGCCATTGAGAGCATCGAAAGTTTTATCACCAATAATGATACTCCCTTCGGAAGTATTCATGTCGCCAGGTTGCGCTATTGTGGATGTTGTCGTATCTTTCTGACATCCGGCCAACAACAGCACAATCAGAAATGAGGAGAGGCATTTAATTTTAACCATTTGATTTGTTATGTGATTTATATTTGTTCAATTTTACTGGTAAACAAGCTAATGCAGACGATTATTAATACGGTGGGTTGTTATCAGTACTTTCGAGTATTGGTTTCGAAAATAACCGACAGCTAAAAACCATCCTATATTACACGCCGCAAATGTATATTGATATCATCTAAAAAATGTATCGACTCATGAATTATTTTCATCATGGTAAATATATTTTACTGAATCGGGCCAAAAGTGCTGTATTATGAAAATATTTTTACAATGCCGAGTCAGAAAAAGTACCGCCAAATCGGCTTGAACCAATTAATTGAACGTTATAAGAAGGTAATCAGAACTTTATTTTCCTGAATTTTAATTTTGCAACCCTGTTTCAGAGACCTGTCGCCATTGATTCACATTAATAACTCATTTCTACTATTTTTTCTACATCCGAAGGCTTTAAGCTTTGGCGTTCACCAAGTTTTTCCCAGCCACGGTCGGTAAAGCGTTTCGAGATATCCTGAGCAGTTCCTTTATATTCTTCTGTATACTTCGAAAGTTTTGTATCAACACCGAGTGACTGGAAAAACGCTTCCATTTTTTCAATTGCAGTGTGCGCCTTTTCATCCAATGTACCTGAGGTAATTCCCCAAACCCGTTCACCAAACTGTGCCAGTTTTTCCTTTTTGTTTTCGAAACTATATTTGTAATGACTTGGTGCAATAATAGCGAGCGTTCTGGCATGATCAATACCAAATTTGGCAGTTAATTCATGTCCCATCATATGAACCGCCCAATCCTGTGGTACGCCACATCCGATCAAACCGTTCAATGCCATTGTTGCACTCCACATCAGGTTCGACATGGCCTCATAATCAGCAGGATTTGCATATGCTTTAGGGCCCTCTTCCACCAATGTTTGCAAAATTGATTCAGCAAACCGGTCCTGCAAAGGTGCATTGGCCGGATAGGTCATATATTGCTCCATTGTATGCATAAAGGCATCTACCACTCCATTTGCTACCTGACGTTTGGGTAATGAGGAAGCTGCATCGGGTAACAAAAATGAAAATACAGGAAATGTCAACGGACTTGAAAATGCAAACTTCTCGTGCGTAGCTTCACGTGTTATTACTCCACCCGAGTTCATCTCCGAGCCCGTTGCTGGCAATGTAAGAACGGCACCAAAAGGTATAGCGGCTTTCACCGGTTTGCGTTTCGACAGTATTTCCCATGGATCGTTACCATTGAAGAGTACTGCTGCCGCAATAAATTTGGTGGCATCAATCACAGAGCCGCCGCCTACTGCCAGCAAAAAATCAATTTTTTCAGCTTTGATAAGTTCCACTGCTTTCATCGCTGTTTCGTACCTTGGATTTGGTTCGATACCACTAAACTCCACTACATCAAAGTTTTTGAGTGCGTCTTTAATTGCCGTGTGTACGCCATTTTTAAAGATACTGCCGCCACCATAGATCATCAAAACTTTTTTATTTGCAGGGATCTGGACTGCCAATTTAGCAAGTTGGTCTTTTCCGAAAATTATTTTGACCGGATTAAAAAATTCAAAATTATTCATATTCAATTCTTTTTAAAATTATTTTACTTCAACTATTAATTTACCAAGATTTTTTCCTTCGAAAAGCGCAATAAAAGCCTCCGGAAGTTTCTCAAACCCGTGGTAGGTTGTATTTGTGTATTTGAGCTGACCGCTACCGACCCATTCAGCTAAAGCTTTAAATCCTTCCGGAAACCTTGATGCGTAATTACTTACAATAAAGCCTTGCATCAACGCGCTCTTTTTAAGTATGGTGGGCTGAATGCGGGGACCTACAGGCTGAGAAGTTGCATTGTAAAGCGAGATCTGGCCGCAAATTATAATTCGGGCACCTTTATTGATTTGAGAAATCACGGCATCCGAAATTTCACCACCAACATTGTCAAAATAAACATCCACTCCATCCGGGCAGACGGC
Organism: Mariniphaga sp.; assembly: GCA_010906965.1. Taxonomy (GTDB): domain Bacteria; phylum Bacteroidota; class Bacteroidia; order Bacteroidales; family Prolixibacteraceae; genus JAAFHB01. The sequence continues at coordinate 44,170 of JAAFHB010000011.1, forward strand.
GGCAAGTACTCCCGCAATATTTGTTTCTGTTTTATAATTGATTGCTGCATCAAATCCTAAATCATTAATCAGGTAGTCAACCTTCGACTGATCGCCGGCAATACCAACAACACGACAGCCTTTGATTTTAGCAATCTGTCCGACGACGATACCTACTGCACCAGCGGCTCCTGAAACCACCACTGTTTCACCTTTTTGAGGCTTACCAATGTCCAGCAAACCAAAATAGGCAGTCATGCCAGGCATTCCAAGGATACCAAGGTAATAGCTTAACGGAGCAATATTCCCGTCAATCACCTGCAATCCGGCTGCGTCAACAACCATCTGATCCTGCCAGGGAACCATGCCCAGTACAAAGTCACCAGCCTTAAATCCTTCCGCCCTGCTTTCGACCACCTGGGCTACTCCTCCTCCCATAACTGGCTCACCTACTGCGAAGGGTGCCACATACGATTTGGCTTCACTCATTCGTCCGCGCATGTAAGGATCCACCGAAAAGGTGTGTGCCTTCAAACGAACAGTTCCTTTCGCAAGTTCCGGGATTTCAATGGTTAGTATTTCAAAATTTGCAGAGGTAGGAACACCCACCGGCCTCGATTTCAATACTATCTGTTGTATCATCTGTTTTAAATTATTATACACGAATATAACATCTTTGACAGACTATTGTTGTTGGATTTGTATTGTGTTTTTGTCAGGAATTATATTAATACCAGGCATTTTAACGAAATACCGGGTATTTATATAGAAAAGATTAAATGGATAATGCAGTAATAATATCCAGATTGAATCAATGTTGATGGATGGGCTGTTGATCTAAAGATGTCCGTGTTTAAGTTTTGTCTCCGGACGATAAATGTTTTTCAAGGAGTTGATTTTCGCTTATCAGTTGTTGTAATTTCAGCGGTAACAATTTCGGACAACTCCTCCTTTGATGGAATAACCAATTGATAAAGTGTTGAGAAGATTTGTTTGCGATCGTTCAGCTGTGAATATTTTACTTCTGTTTCCCCATTGTGCGAGCAAATTAATATTCCAAATGTCGGATTATCATCTTTTGGTTTAATCTTGTCATCATACATCTGCACATAGCGATCCAATATCAGTTCATCTTCACTTGTAATTTCGCCCAATCTTAAATTTACGAGTACGAAACAGCGCAACAGGTAATTATAATACACGAGATCGATGTGGTAATGCTCGTTTTGTTCGGTTGCGACATGTTTTTGACGGGTCACAAAGCAAAACCCATTGGCAAGTTCGAGCAGATAATCATGAATTCTATCTAAAATTGCCTGCTCCAACTCATGTTTGGGAATTAAATTAAGATTCTTAAAGTCTAAGAATTCAAGTAAAAAAGGATCACGGAACAAATCAGATGGTTTGCATTGTAATTCGTCTAAAGTAAGTCCATCGCTCACAGCATCTTTCAGACTACCGCCATGTGTCCTACTGTAATATTTGGATTCAATCTGCTGTGACAATTGCTGCACACTCCAGTGATTATCTGCTGCTTTGTTCATATAGAAAATTTGTGCCTGTTCTTCTTCATCAATAATTAATCGGTAATGCGACCAACTCAATTGCGTTCGCAGCACATTCAAAATCGGGAAAGTGCTAAAAAAACGTCGCATATACATCAGGTTACTAACATCGAAACTGTTTCCAAAATCGCCTGATAATAACGCCCCCAGACTTTCCGTTAGAATTTCCCCAATATCGATCTGTTCTTTTCTTTTTTCTTCTTCTTCAAAAATACGCTTACCTATCTGCCAGTAGGTTTTAACCACCGCGAAATTGTCGGACTTATAAATATCAGTACGTGATCTTTCAATCAGTATTTTAATTTCTGAATAAAATTCATTTTGAAGTGAAAAATCCACGGTTTGTAAAGATGAAATATTGTTCTACTTACCATTAAATGCCTTTAAATACTGTTTATACCCTTTTTACTGAAATAGGTTTCACAAATCACAAAAAATAGATATCACATATTAAATTTGCCAATAGTTTTTTAGCTAATTATAAATCTTTCATCTTCGCAAGCTCCTGTTGCATTTTCGTTACCACGGCACTCAGTTTTTGTACATTCAGTACGTCCGGCTCCGGAAGTTCGAACGAGAGGAAACCCAATGCACGCCAAATCTCAAGCACAGAAGTGTTTTCAATCATATAAGGTTCATATTCCGGGTTATCCGATTTCAACTGTAATTGGTTTTCGCCAGCGAGGAAGATGCGCTTGTAAACAATACCTTCATCGGAGGTGATCAGAACGTAGGGTTTGCCCTCGCGGATGTCGGCAATCTCCTCCACATAATCGCAAAAGATATACGAACCTGGAGTCAGTGGCAACATGCTGTCGCCTTTTAATTGAAAAACCCGGTAACTTCGCCCTTGCGACAACTCAGCTACCGGCATCGAAAAGTGGGGCAACTTTCCGATGTAACCGGCATCGGCGCGACCATTAAGATACCCCGCCGAAGCTTTCACCGGAACAATTGAAATCAGCTCATCATTTTCAGGCGTTACCACCACACTCAGCACCTTTAGCGCCTTACCAATAAAATCATTTTCATCTCCGGTCTTCCTTTTTTTGTCGTCTGTCGTCTGACTTCCAATTTCCAACTCCTTTTGTGAAAGATCAACCGCCAGCAAATGATCCATGCTCACCTCAAAGATTTCAGCCATGCGTCCGATAATTGAAAGTTTAGGTACGCCCCTTCCCTCTTCATACGAGCCAATCAGCGACCGTTTCGAATCCAACAAACCGGCCAACTGCTCCTGCGTCATCGCGCGCTTCTTCCGCAAAAATTTTATATTTTCTTTCAGGTAGATCATATATTGCTTCGATTTGAGATTTTGAGTATTGTTAATATCTTTTTCCACTTCAAACCACGAAATTGCTAATAATATTAGTATTTTCGTGGTGAAATTACAGAAAAATTCGTTATTATGAATGAAACTGTCCAGGAAAAACTAAATATATTAGCAGATGCTGCCAAGTACGACGTATCGTGCGCATCAAGCGGAAACAACCGCAGCAACACACAGGGCGGAATTGGAAATGCTGTTAACAGCGGAATTTGTCACAGTTTTACTGATGATGGTCGTTGCGTTAGCTTGCTAAAAGTGCTGATGACCAACCACTGCATTTACGACTGTGCCTACTGCATCAACCGCCGCACCAACGACCGGCCGCGTGCCACGCTCACGGTTGAAGAGCTGGTCGATCTCACCATTGGTTTTTATCGGCGTAATTACATCGAAGGGCTGTTTCTAAGTTCCGGCGTAATTAAAAACCCCGATTATACGATGGAACGGATGATGCTGGTGGCTAAAAAACTGAGGACCGAAGAACGTTACAACGGCTACATTCACATGAAAGCCATACCGGGAGCAAGTCCGGAACTGCTCAATGAAGCTGGAATATATGCTGACAGGTTAAGCATAAACATCGAAATTCCTTCCAATCCTGAGTTAAAACGGCTGGCGCCCGACAAGAGCTATAAAGATATTTACGGTCCGATGAACCTCATCAAAGACAATATCCTGGTGAACAAGGAAGAGCGTCAGAAATTCCGTCACACACCCGCGTTTGCCCCGGCAGGACAAAGTACTCAGCTTATTGTGGGTGCCACGCCCGAAAATGACCGGCAGATATTGAGCCTTGCATCCGATTTGTATAGTGGTCAGCGACTGAAACGGGTTTATTACTCGGGTTACCTGCCCGTAAACGAATACGACAAAAGGTTGCCTGCACTTCAGTCTCCGCCGCTTGTACGCGAAAACCGTCTTTACCAAAGCGACTGGCTGATGCGTTTCTACCGGTTTACCGCCGATGAAATCCTTACGCCGGATCAGCCTTTCCTTGATCTGGAAATTGATCCAAAGCTTGCTTATGCACTTCGTAACCTCCAGCTATTCCCTATCAATGTGAACACTGCCAGTTACAATATGATCCTGCGTGTACCGGGAATTGGGGTACAATCGGCACAACGGATTATTGAGGCGCGAAAATTCAGAAAACTGACCACACAAAACCTGACCAAAATCGGGGTGGTGATGAAGCGCGCCAAATACTTCATTATTAGCAATGAACTCCCGTCATCAGTATTCGATTTACCTTCGGAAACGTTGAGAAGACAGATTCTGCTAAATGAAAAACCAAAAAGGATATCGCAACCCGATACCCAATTAAAACTCTTTTCGTTTGGTGAAGTGGTTCAACTGCCTTCGCCGGTCAGCGTGTCTAACAAAATATTAACCGCGTGATTTCATTTCCATGCTTTTAGTTTACGACGGAACATTTGAAGGATTTCTTACAGTGGTGTTTGAATGTTACAGCCGTAAACTGGAACCCACAAATATCTGTGCGGAGAAAAATCTTCAGGAGACATTATTTATCGGGAAAGAATACATCCGCACCGAGACATCTCATTCCGACCGTGTGTGGATAGGGCTTCAGCAAAAGCTAAGTCCCGAACTGAAACAGTTGCCCTATTCTGCATTTCTTTCGGGTGAAGCGGGCATTGAAATGGCACTATTGAATTTTATCCGGATGGCTTTTGCGTCGCCCGTTCACATCGAGGGTAACTTTGGAGATATGGATGTGTTGATGGTGCGGAAAGCTGCCCGCCGTGTGATGCAGGAAGCCAGGCGCATGTTGCAGTTCATCCGGTTTCAGCGCACGCTCGACGACATTTACTTTGCCCCGATCAGTCCCGATTACGATGTGATAGCCATGACGCTCAAACACCTGAAAGCGAGATTTGCCGACCAGTTGTGGCTTGTTTACGACTTGAAACGTGACTACGGATTTTTTTACAACCTGAAATCTGTTGAAGAGGTAACACTCAACGAAAAGTCGTTCAACACGAGTAGTGGCGCCGTACCACTTAACTTATTACAGGAAGAGGAAGCAGTTTATCAATCAATGTGGAAGGGCTATTGCCAGAATATAACGATACACGAGCGGCTGAACCCTAAACTTCAAAAGCAGCACATGCCCATACGGTACTGGAAATTTTTGCCGGAGAGGATGTGATTGA
>JAAFHB010000193.1 GCA_010906965.1 Mariniphaga sp.
TTGCGTTCGGTTTCTCCGGTAAAAAGAGGTGCAACCAACAAATTATCACCAACCATAAACTGATCTTTCATCTCCTTCTTTGTGGCTTCTGCATACGGATTTTCGGTGGAATTCAGTTTGCCCGCTACCATTTCATCTGTCGCCGTGAAGCCATCCACGAGATTCATCGCGCGCATGGGTGGCCTGCCATAAAAGGCATATTCTGCAAAACACGTATAGATATATGGAATCAGCTGCATTCGCAGATTGGCAATATCAGTCACCTGTTTTTCAACTTCGGGAAACGACCATGGCTTTGTTCCATCAGACCAGGCATTCAACATTGCAAGCGGTGAAAAGCAAACCGTCTGCATCCGGCGTAGCCATTCTTCGGCCGTCTTTGAGCCACGGACCTCAGGAGTCCAAAGCACACCAATAAAAGAGCTATTAATCAGTGCTGTAATAAAATCGCGGTGACTGTAATAATCGTTGTAAATGACATATGGGAAAGAGACACCACCGGCATTCGACGCCCGCACCAATCCATAAGTGCGATGATTTTGTTCACGGTAAAGCTGAGTAGTCATTTTCTGCATCATTACTCCATAAAGCTGACGCATCTGTTCCGCCGGAATTTTTGACGGAAAAAGTGTCACATCGGGCCAAAGCCAATTGTCGTAACCATCGTTTTCGTCCATCTTGAATCCACTGACACCCGGATCCAACAGGTATTTCTTCATATGATCGCCAATAATGGTATTGACTTCAGGCAAACCGTAATCGGGAATAAACCCGTTCCAGACAGTATGTGACGCGGTGAAGGGCTTCAGCTTTTCTATCAGTTCCGACTCGGGCGAAATATAGGGATTGATCCAAAGATTGGTTTGAACACCTTGATCCTTCAACTGTTTTATGAACTTAGCCGGGTCGGGGAAACGTCCCCGATCCCATTCGTAAGTACATGGATATGATCTGCTTTGCCATCCCGGCTCTAGTCCGATTACAGATAATGGGAACTGATGCGTTTTAAACTCAGCGACCTCACTCAATACCTTTTCATCGTTGTAAAGGGTTGGGGTACGGTGCCAGAACCCAAGTCCCCATTTTGGAGGCAAACATCCGCCGCCATTGTAAAGATTAAACCGACTCACGGCATCCAAAGCTGTTGGTCCGCCAAACACCATGATTTCAACTCCTTCGGCGGGAACCAAAAAGGAGACATTATCGGAATATGGTTGCGAAGTCCAATTTTTATCGGTATTGCGATCCCGCGCATCCATGGGAATCTTGCTGTTCTTCAATGCAGCAGTACCAGCCCATACATCAATATAGCGGGCAGAGTTGATGAAGACGCCATAACCTTTGGACGAGACATAGAATGGGACAGGGGCATGTGTCCGTCCATTGTCCTCCCCACCATAATGATCGACATGCAGCCGAAGAATCCGGCCACGTTGTTCTACCGTTTTAAAATTCAGGCCCAGTCCAAATATTTTTTCGGCAACCTCAAGCGGAAATTGCAGGTAAGTTTTTTCATCAAACACAACCGCCTTGATTTCATTCTCCGGAAGCGGGAACTCTACATTTTGCATGGCATTGAGCGCTTCCAGTTTTGGCGCTACTCCCGAAGTGCTTGTAAAATTGACTTTTTCAGGCTGTCCGGCCCTGGCCACCCACACGCCGGATGCCATTTTAGTCCATATCAGCCGCTGATCTTGTGCAAAGGAAGGGCCAACACAAAATTGCAATGACATGATTATTAAGAGCAATTTCATTCGTATTTGCAGCGATTTTCTCATCATTTTTCTAAAGTTTACAGCAGTTATAAAATTTGGAAAATTTAGCGTTCTCTAATCATATTTCTCAACCTTTCGGCAGGGATGCAACCGCCTAAGGAGTTATGAAAATGGCTCAGAACAAATTTTCAATTGTCAATGAATTGGATACAATATCATTAGACCAGGAATTATCCGCAATTCCAAAGGTTGTAATCATGGTAACAAAGATGTTTTTTCTTGTTTTGGTCTCATTTTTAAAAACTTCTTTTTTTTGCCTGAGTAGTTTTGCATAAGCAGCATCAATCGTAAACTCAGATTCCGAGAACTTCATTTCGCAAAGGTTTATTGTGGCATCTTTCCTGTCAATCAACAGATCAATCTGAGCTCCTGCACCTTCAGTACTTTTTGGTGGTATATGGTGCCACGGGCCATGAAATGTTTCAACCATACCAATCCCAAGTGCATTTTTGATCTTTTGAAAATGTTTCATGCAGATTCCCTCAAAGGTATAACCTCCCCATGCCCTTTTGCGCGGATCATTTTGCTGTGACATCCAATATCCCTCTCCCGGATCTCTTTTCCCCAAGGGTTTTATCCAGTCGAAATAGAAGAGTGTAAATTCGTCGGCTATCCTGTAAATAGTGTCATTCGACTTTTTCCCAAATGGAATCCATGATGCAATAAAACCCGATTCTTCCAATTCTTCCAGAATTTTGCTGGCCGTACCTCCGCTGTGAATTTTAGCAGCAGATAATATCAGGTTTCGGCTCATTCCTGTCCGGTTTTGCCTTAACACATCAACAATCAGAATATGCTGATCGCTTTGATCGAAAAGTGATGCAAATAGTTTTTCAAATTCATTTCTTAATAATCCGTCCTTCGAAAAACAAACTTTATCGATGATCTGCGCAGATGAAAGTCCTGGTTCTGCCTGCCTGAGGTAGAATGGAACACCACCCATTGCCATGTAAAGCGAAATGATCTGAAACCTTGTAAGTACAACGCCTCTCGATTTCAGGAAGCTTTCAGTTTCGGAAAGGGTGAAAGGCAATAACCTGATCTGACGTGTGAGCCGGTTGTGAAGGCCCCCTTGGGAATTGACAATTTTTTGAATCATCCAGGAGGCTGCCGACCCGCAAACAACCAGTATCAGGTTGCTTTGTTTCGAACCATAGCTATTCCAGAAATGCTCCAATGCTGCTAAAAAATTCGATTTAGGAGTATTCAGCCATGGAAGTTCATCAATAAATACAACCCTTTTGCCCGTATTCTGCTTCTGATTGAACGATTCAAGGAATTGTTCAAGGTAAGAGAATGCTTCAACCCACGTTCCGGGAGCCTGAGGAAGGATCCCCATACCCATCGCACTTTTAAGTGATTGTGCAAAATTATTTAGTTGTACTTTCAGTGATGCTTCATGAACACCTATCAATTCAAAACAAATCGCATCCGCGTAAAACTCCCTGATCAAGAATGTTTTACCAACCCTGCGACGACCATATACCGCAATAAATTCGGGATCAGCCGAATGAAGGGCTTTTTCCAATATTCGGATTTCATCAAGTCTGCCTGTAATCTTCTCTTTTGTCATAAGATCAATTTTGGCTGAATATGTATTTTATAACCAGCCAAATATACGCATTATTTTATTGTTTTGGCTATTTATAATATTTTATTATTGGCCAAATACATGTATTTAATCTTGTTTTGGCTGACTATATTACACCGTTATTCCGGAAAACCTTTCGGCTGTCGAAAATAACAAAAAGGTTAAAAGACAAATGCCTGTTGTCCTCCCGTCGCAATTTTAAATCCACTTTTTTTACTAGCCGACTTATGCCCTGTTAGTGAAACTGTCTTCAGATCAAGGTTTCCATAAAGTACTTTTAGCATTGCCTCTGTTGTTTTCCCTGTTGATTTTATTTCGCAAGTTCCCCAGCTGTATCCATTTGACCAAAAGTAAGTACCGGATTTGCCGGTAAAGTGATAACTCCAAGTTTTTCAGAAGTGAGCAAAGCGATCGTTCCATATGCAGCATCAGTCTTTTTAATGCTGTCGGAATACATAAAGATGCCCCGTGCATTTTCTGAGCTTCTGAATACATTCTGATTGTTTTTGGCATCAATTGGTATCACATCCGATTTCCAGTCTTTAATGTATTTACTTCCATCCTGACCCACAAAATTGCGCATATTGCCGCAGACTGAAACAGTAACAGGCTGGTTTCCTGTATTCTTCACCTCGTATCGTAAAATAGCAACAGGTAAGCTACTCGCATCTGCATCACCGGGGACAAGCGGATTAAAACCTACAATCCGAACTGATACAGGCATCGCTTTATCAGAAAGGTTCACCATTCCAAACGGATAGGCAGCGTCAAAACTGGCATCGGCAAATCGTGGAAATCCATGGTTATTGGCTGGCCGGCCTTCAGCCTGCATTAGCTCTGAAGGATACAGCGGTCCCATCAAAGTTTTGGTGATCACCGCGCTGTTCTGAAATTTAACATAGATTGCAAAGAAGGGCGCATCATTCCCTTTAGTTACTGTGCTGTAACCTTTTCCGGGCTTATTCATAATTTCCCAGTCGCGTAACTCGCCGCGTCCACCCAACGAATCAGTTCCTGTGCAAATACCACCCAAAGGCAACGCAATATTCAAAAGATGATCTTTATCGTAATGTTTCAGAACCGGATAATCCTTTTCGGATTGAGCCATGGAAATAACTGGAAATAAAATAATTAGGAACAATAAATTTATCTTCATCACCTTTTTTATTTAACAATGTCTTTCCGCATTGATTCTCTAAGTTGCTTTTCATTTTCTGCAGGCCAGTATTTGCAGTCGAGTTGCAGAAAAACGGATGAATAGGGGATTACCTGTTCCGTTTTTAACACAACAATCCTGAATAACTCCGAAGCTTTCGCGATCTTCACAAAAACAGAATCGTGCAGCATTGTTTGTGCTTGTTCTTTGGGTATGATTTCGAATAATTTAGTCTTAAATTTTTCAATATCAGGCACCTGTGTTGCCGTAATATAATTTAGCTCCTTATCTGTAAAAATCAGGGGTTTAACATGAGTTACAGAATTAATCTGATCCAACGTGTATTGCAAAACCAGCAACAATGCTTCACCCGTATTGATCGTGACTATGCCCGCGGCATTTTGAGCCGGGAATGCTTTGTCGACTACTAAAATCCAGTTCCGGTGTCCAAGCAACGGGAGTTGTAAATTTAATTGCTTCTTCCAGTTGTCAGTTGTACCATATTCTTTTGGGATATTCACTTGTCCGTAACTGGCGCCTGCCCATAAGAATAGCAGAATCAGTAAATTGAATGTTAGTTTCATATCAATTATTCAAAATTAGTTAACGCAATAAATTGACCAACGTAAAATTAGGAATTTAAAACCCAATCTGATATATTTGTTCTGAAAATCAGCTATGAAGAAATCAATTCTATTACTCCTTATTTTTACCGGATTTATTGTTAACTCTTTTGCCCAAAAAATCGCAAAAAGAGAGCAGATTGATTTACAGACATCGCAGCTGTATAAAGATAGCCGCCCATGGACGCGATGGTGGTGGTTTGCGTCGGTAATAGAAAAACCGGCGATCCTTGATAATTTACAATGGTTGAAGAATAACGGGTTTGGAGGTGCGGAGATTGCCTGGGTTTACCCGCTCAACCGCATGCAAAAGGATACCATTCATTATACGCCACGGCAGGAGTGGCTCAGCCCGGAATGGACAGAAATGGTAACATTTACAAAACAAAGTACCGATAGCATGGGTCTTGGCTGCGATTTTACTTTCGGATCGCTTTGGCCATTCGGTGATATGAAAGTCCCATTCTCCGAAGCGTCTATGAAAATGAAAGATCCTAACTGGTGTCAGGAGATCAGCCGGACCTGGGATTACCCGAAGAAAGGATACGTAATCGATCATTTGAGCAGGAAAGCATTCTTTAATTATGCGGAACGAACTGGAAATGGATTAAAACCTGCCATTAAAGGTTCGTTATCCGGCTTGTTTTGTGACTCATGGGAAGTAGAAACCAAATTTTTAACCACATCCGGTTTCGAGGCTGATTTTTCGAAAAAATATGGTTATTCGCTGTCAGACTATTCGGATAGCCTCTATTCACGCAATGAGCCATACCGACAGGTCAGGTACGACTATATGAAACTTCTTTCAAATTACGTGATTGAAGAATTCTACAAACCATTCACCCAAAAAAGCCATGAATTGGGTGCCTATTCGAGGGTGCAATGTTCCGGAGCACCTTGCGATATTATTTCATCTTATGCAACGGTTGATGTGCCCGAAAGTGAGGCCTTGCTTTATGAGCCATCCTTTTCTAATATCGTGGCTTCCGCTGCCGGTTTATCGGGTAAAAAGGTGGTGACTTCCGAGACTTTCACCTGTCTTTATGGCTGGCCGAGCGATCATCATTCGCAGGAGCAGACTGCCGATTTGAAACTATTGGCCGACGCACTCTTCGCCAATGGCGTCAATCATATTATATGGCATGGCAAACCATTTAATCCCGCTGGTGTGGACACTGTGAAATTTTATGCCTCGGTTCATGTTGGCAAAAGCGGTTCCCTTGCACAAGAGATCCCAGCTTTCAACAGGTATATGGAAACAGTTTCTTCCCAGATGAAGAAAGGCGTTACGTATTCTGATGTAGCTGTTTACATGCCGACTGAAGACAGTTGGATTGCCGGAGAATTACCGGTTGAGAAGCAACTCATATGGGCTTGGGGAGCATATGAGCAGCGATCGACCTATCTGCCCGAAGAGTTGAAAGCATGGCGTCCATTGTGGATTAATGGTGATTTTTTAAGAAAGGCAACTTTAAAGAACGGGCGCTTATATGTTGGAGACGTCTCCTTTTCATCGCTTTATGTTGATGTGAAATACATGGATATTGAATCCCTTCAACGGGTAACAGAATTAGCCGCAGAAGGATTTCCGGTTTGCCTGAAACAAATCCCATCTGAACCCGGTTTTCATAAACCCAATCCTGAATATGGACTATTGATTAGTAAACTCCAAAAACGAGGCAATGTTAAATACGCATGGTATGCAATGGCAGCTATCAAACCGTTGATTTCGGGAACAGAAAAGTTCGATTACTGGTGCCGGTCAACTGAAGATGGATTAACTATTTTCTTTGCGAATCCAAAATCCCAACACCTCACTTTTCCGCTTGGGTATGGCCAATCTCTGAATAATAAAATGGAGAATTTCGATGTAAAAATTCAATATCAGGGGAAAAAAATACCTGTGAAACTTGCTTTCAGTCCTTACCAGTCACTCATTCTTAAGATCGACAAAAATGGTAAGGTCACCTTTATTGATATTTCATTTATTCCGAAAACGCCTGTTTATCAACCGAGGATTAAAAAAGACAGAGAGTTATGGGAAGTTGAAAGATCAAAGAATTAAACCGGGATTTTTTTACGCTCAATACCAACCAATATTTGGAAAACGATCACGTAGATCGATAATGGTAAAACCAGGTTCAAAACCGTCATATAAATAAAAGCAAGCCCAAAAGTGAACAGGATAGTAAAAATCAGAAAAGCGGCGTTTATATAGAACGAAATAAAAAATGCCTTCAGCCTGATTGTGCTTATTTGCGGAGTTTCATCCTTCTCGCGTGCAAAAGCAATCATTAAAAGACCAAGAATGAGCAATAGCCCTACTATTTCTTCGATCAGTTGATTGCTTTCAATTTTCAGCGTTTTGGTTTTAAGATATACTGAATAAACAGCAAAAACTTTCTGGTCAAGCAGATCTGGTTTAATACCAAAGTAAAACCGCATGATACCCAGAATTGCACCCGCAAATGTCATAATATAGCCCACGAACCGAAAGCCCTTAGGCTGTAAATAAGAAAATCCCTTCATTGGTTTTGTAATAATTACTCCAGGTTTTTAAAGATCGAATTTTGCCAAAGATAGCATTCCGTTTCGTACAATAAATCATAAAAATAATAAACCAACCGAATTATTACCGTGATAACCAAATCATAATGATCATTTTTGATAAGTATATCGAAGATTATTTAGAATCAGTCCAGATTTGAGTTTTTGTCAGTTTAAGCCTTTTTTTCGTTATATTTGGCGCCAAGGAACAACTAATATTATTATCGCTTACTTTTTTCTATTTTTTTATGTTTAAGAAGTTTAAATTCACCAAATGGTCCTGGCTTGTATTTTTTTCCGGATTATTTGTTTGTGCTATCCTATTGTTTGTCAGCAAAAAAGCATTACACTTAACATCGACTGATGAATATTGTCAATCTTGCCATATTCATCCAACTGCCGACGCTTCGTGGAAAAAATCAACGCATTATTACAATCCGAGTGGTGTAATCGTTCATTGTGTTGAATGCCATTTGCCACCAAAAGAGGATAATCGTTATTTATTTATAAAGGCAAAAACAGGATTAAAGGACATATATGGATTCTATTTTAAAGACAGCGCCTCCATTAACTGGGAAAACAAACGACTGCTCGAACATGCCGTAAAAATTGTTTATAACGAGTCGTGTATCAAGTGTCATCAAAATTTGTTCTCCAAAGGTCTGTCAGTTGAAGGTGGTACAGCTCACCTTTATTACGAAAATAATGCAGAAAAACTTAATCTTCAATGTATTAATTGCCATCTTGATGTCGGTCACTACAATCCGAACTATAAACACGGGAAAATGACCGGCGTGCCAGTCACCGGCGCTGCGTCAAAAATTTTATACACAGCTCCGGCAACTGTCACTGCCTTTGAAAACTATAAGGAACTTATTCCCAATAGTCCCATCGATTTTAATATGGTCGCGGTAAAAGGTGGAACCTTTAAAATGGGAAGTCCCGAAAAAGAGCCATACCGTAAAGATGATGAAGGACCAGTGCGTAATGTTACTGTTTCACCCTTCTTTATGGGTGAGGTTGAAGTTAGCTGGGACGAGTTCTGGACCTTCTTTGCATCAACAATGTCGGAGGGTCGTGTTGATCCCAACTTAGTGATAGCACATAATGCCAATGCGCCTGATGCTGTTACCGGACCTACGCCGCCCTTTGGAATAC
>JAAFHB010000194.1 GCA_010906965.1 Mariniphaga sp.
CGACAGCGCCGATGGTACTGCGTAAAGTGGGAGAGTAGGCCGCCGCCAACTTAAACTAACCCCGGATTCTTCATTGAGTCCGGGGTTTTTTAATAGGGATAAATTATACGGATTATAACGAATTACACGGATTACATAGAGATTGCTGAAAAACTATTTTTATACCACGAAGTGGTTAAATTTTAAGTGTGTCGGGCATGGTTTTGTGCAAGGGAGTGTAAATCTCCTATACGCCGATGTGACCGGAAGTATTAGCGACGGACAAGGGTGTCCGGGGTGACCCGGAATCTGAAGGAAGTTTCTTAGCAAACTCTGGGTACTGACGTACAGAAAGTCGATATAAGGCTGTAAAGGGAGGGTAACCGAGCTTCGGATTGGGAAAACCCAAAAGTCATACGTATCCCGCGCAGTAAATCGGCCAGTACCGGATGAATGCACAAAGCCTTACCCCGAGAGATCTCACAAACCGTTGCATTTGTAACTATTTATCCGGTGACGGATAGAGAAGGGATGTGAGAAGTCAGCAGATGGCATAGTAGATACAGACACGAGCCAACATAGATAGTTGTACATCTTTCATGGCTTCCAATTCACCTTTCACACCTTTGGCTGAGAAACCAAGTTTTTCAGCAGCTTTTATCAATCCCCAGGCATTCGTCCCTTTTTTATCTGTTCCTGCCCATTGCCTGATACGGGCAATCGGAATCTCCAGGTTATAGTAGGCCGAAACCGATGCAAGGCAGGCTGCACCGCAGTCGGTAATATCATGTTGTTTAATCTTTATAGACATAGGTATCGGCTATTAGTTATTTACATTTACAATTTTGGGATTTAACCAGTCATCGGTTTTGTCGAAAAGAAGATTGTACAAACTCCGCCGCGTAACCATAAACCTCGAAGTAAGCGTTAAACCATTCTTTAGTTTTCCCTGATATCCCGATTTCAGGGAAAGACAATCTTGATCCAATTTGCATTTTACCTTAAAATAAGCCGTGTTTTTATCCTGAAAAAGCTGATTTGAAATATCGATAATCTTACCGGTTGCCAGCCCCCATTGGTTGTAATTATAAGCATCAACTTGAAAAGCAACAAAGGCGCCTGATTTTAAATAGCCAATATCATTGGGACTCACATAGCATTCAACAATAAGGCTGTCGGATGGAGTAATAGTTGCAATGGTCTGGTTAGGGAAAATAAAACTTCCGGTTTGTATCCCGGCAAAATTCGAAATATACCCATTTGCCGGAGCGATTAAGACATAAAACCGTTTCTCAAATTTCAGTTGTTCGCTGTGGTCGGTCAGGGTTTGATATTCAGTTTTATACTGGAATAGTTGCTGATGCCAGGCAGACTTCTTTTGACTAACATAAAAATCGCGCTCATTCGTCAATTGATTCAATTCCAATTCTTTTTTCTCGAACTCAGCAGCTGCCACTACACCTTTTCCAAACAATAGTTTTGTACGCTGGTAATCTTTATTAGTGGTTTCAATCTGCTGCTCATATTCCGCCAGCTTTTGGCCATATTCAGCCCAACTGCTCATAAGTAATTCGCTTCGTAAATGGATTCCCATTCCTTCTGTTAGCTGATCGAGATCGTATATATAACTGGAATATAAAGTGAGTTTATCTTCGAGCATTCGTAATTGATCATCAATCTTCTCGGAAGCAAGCCATATCAATGTATCGCCAACCGAAACTTTCATATTTTCATGTATGCGCATTTCTTTCACTTGTCCGGTTACCGGTGTTTGAATGCTGTTTGGTTCATCCATCGAACGGATTACGCCTCTTGCCTGAACCGTTATATCAAGCATTACAAATGGCAAAGCAATCAGACAAGAGATTATAATTCCAATGATCAGGAGATAAATCGACATGGAATATTTTGAAAATCTCGAATAGTGATTCTCTATGGAAAATCGAATGATTTCCTTAGGAAATATTTTTTGTTGCATAGGTCATGTTGATTTAGAAAAAGATGAATTAATATCAATTTTTCAGAGATCACGCCAGCTATTAACAGCCTAATTACAAATGGTATACTATCCTAATATTTATAAATTCTTATTTTTTTAGTTTAATCTATTATCAAAATTAAATAAATTTCCTAAATATTCCTAGGTTACTCAAATAAATTTTCTGCAAGAATTTCCCTGGATTTGTTACCTGAAATTCAGCACTATTTTATCACAAAATGAAAATACTTTGACAAACGCGAATTGTGTCATTAAAAACCTTAAATAAGGCATGATTTGCACAATAAAACAACAAGTTATAGTCTGAATAAAACCGGATGTTTTCCGGCATAATTGTCAAAAGGGAGCAACGAATTAATAACAAAGCCCCGACCTTTGCAGACCGGGGCTGATATTATTTATTGCAGGAGCATTCCTGAACACTCAATTGATCATTTTAATCAATAATCATCTACATTTATCTTACTTGTAGCATCCTTCTTCAATGAGATTTCCTCCGGGTGCCGGACATAAATTTTCGAACTGTCCGACAGTGTGCCACTAATTTTCTTTGCCTTAAGGTCAAGATTTGCCTCCGAATTCTGAAGTACCAATCCAAGCGAATCGATCCTGAATTTGGACGAATTGATCCGTGAATGATTCTTTGCTACAATATCCAACACAGGGAAAGAAGATTTCACAAGTGTGTCCGGATTGAGCCAAAGCTCACTTTCATCCAGTTCGAAGAACAATTTCCCCGGTCCGATACGCTCAATATTAATGTTTGATTTTTTCAATTGTATGCTCCTCAACGAATCGGTAGCATGAATCGTGACTGACACATTGCGATGGTTCGATTTCTCAAAATCGCTCACCATCAAAGTGTCACCTTTTATCGTGTAATTCACTTTTGGAGCAATGGAATCTTTCAGATAAGTAACTTCAATAAACGAAGAATCGTTTTTGACAAGTGTAATATTCATACTGCTGTACACCCGAAGTGTTTTGAATGCCGGGACGATTTGCCTGTTCACTTTAAAATCGGACTGCCTCCCGTCGTTACGCCGGCCGTTGATACGTATATCAATCATTGTCACAAGGATTAAAGCGGCAATTGTAGTAAGCAGCGATATAAATATAATTTTACTGGTTTTCATAGTAATCTATTTAATAATTGATTCGAAATAGGGTCTTAGTTCATCGAAGGAGATATCAAGCATCTTGGTCTGTCGCACGATGACCGGTAAATCGATTTCGAAAAACTCCTGTCGCTTCCACTGATGGATGATTGCGACTGCTTCGCTACTCACATAATAACCCACACCACGCTTGTTATCAATGATTCCACGAGTCTGCAATTCGCTGTAAGTACGCATCACCGTGTTCGGGTTGACGCCCATTTCGCTTGCAAGATCGCGTACAGAAGGGATCTTCTCACCCGGGGGATATTTCCCCTCCATCACTTTCTCCGATATGCTATCGGCAATCTGAAGAAAGATTCCTTTGGTATTTTTAAATTCCATAATTAAGCCTCCTTCTCTTTTAATTTGAAAAAAGCGATTGATAGCAGACTAAGATTTATTAGTGTACTTAGTATTCCAAGAAACACGAGCGCACTTTCCGTATTATTCATGAATAGAACCCTGCTGTTCATTGAATGAATATGTTCAAGGTCAAGTCCTTTTACCAAAAGAAAGACGAAGAAGCCATATCCTGCAATAATCGCTAAGAATGCGAAAACAGTTTTCAAAAGCGGTGATTTTGAAAAGTGGCTTGCACCAGTGAAGGGGGCAATAAAAACAAACAGGATCCCTTGTATTGTTAAATTCAATGCCCAGAACTCAAATTTACCATTTTTGACGATCGCTAAAAATCCGTCGCGAAATGAAAATTTGTAATTCGTTAATTCCGGCATGAATGAATGTACTACGATCCCTTCAATATTGGCTACCAACCAGAACAACAGTGGCATTAGCACAATATAGAGTACAATCCTGGTGAATAGTTCGAACGTGTATTTTTCTGAAACAGACGCAGGTAACATCAGGAATGCCATGCTCTTCTCTTTCGAACGGAAGGCGGGAAATGAGAGGCACGTATAGATAAAACCAAACTGGAAAAATAGGAACAGGAATGCTGCTATACTATCGCCGTTGTCCCAGTTACGGAAATTTGCCGCGGATTGCATTACAATCAATGCGATGAATATGATTGCAGAGAAACCTGCCAATGAAATGCCGATCAGCTTTTTATTGATAATGAACGATTGTTTGCCTAATAACACCAATCGTTGAAATGAAAATGAATTATTTGTTTCCATAGTATTAACCAATTTTTTTCCCTTTTGTAATCGCGTTAAATAGTAATTCGATATCGACTTCTGTCTCGGCATGTCCGTTCGGCATCATCAGTCGGTATCCGCCCGGAACAGCCTCACTGTAGATGGCACCTTCCACATCGTTGGAAGTGCCCGTGATAAAGCATACCTTTTGTGAGATTTCTGCAATGGTTTGCTGGAATATTACTTTCCCGTTATCGAGCATGATGATCTTATCAATGAGGTTCTCCACATCTTTTACCTGATGGGTTGAGATCACCACCAACTGATCTTCATTAAGAGATCCGGCCAGAATTTTGCGGAACAATGATTTTGAAGGAATGTCGAGACCATTGGTCGGCTCATCGAGTACAAGCAGACGGCATCGTGTCGAGAGGGCGAAGGCAATCAGGAATTTTTTCTTTTGACCGTGCGACAGGCGTTGTAGATTATTATCCTGCCGGAGTTCAAACTCATTGAGGACACGGTCCAACATCGCATGGTCGAAATTCGGATAAAACGGAGCGTATGCTTTCTGGTAGTCGTTGACGGAGATCGGAGGGAAGTAAAATTCCTCGGGAACCAGAAAAACATCGTTTAGCATCGATACATCCCGTTTACGGGGATTGTGATTAAGTACGGAAATCTCGCCCGATTGTGGGTGAAGTAATCCTGTAAGCAGTTTGAGCAGGCTGGTTTTGCCGGCACCATTTTTCCCCAACAATCCGGTGATGCTCCCCGCTTCGAGGTGCACCGACAAGCTGTTGAAGAGCGCTTGCTGCCGGGGATAACCAAAATGAAGGTCTTTAATCTGAATCATAAGTTGAATATTTATTGTTTTAGTGTACTACGATACTAACACAGTACAAATATAAAACTATTCGATTCAGAATTCCAACAATTTTTGAAAATAAATGAAAAAAAAATTAAACCTGCAATGGAGGACCTACAACTTCCATGTCGTGGTCGTGGAATATTTTAGCACCTGCTTCGGGAGTTGGCGGTCCGGATAAGGCTCCGAGTATTCTGAAAAAATCTTCCATCTTACCCGAAGGTTGAAAAAGAAAGAACATCTTCCCTTTATCTGTCAGCTGGGCAAAAGCATGTGGAACTTTTCGTGGCAGAAAGATCGTATCACCTGCTTTCAGATTGTGCCGGTCATCGCCAACCTGAAACAGGTATTCCCCACTCAAAATAAAGAATATTTCATCCTGATTGGCATGAACATGAAGTGGCGGTCCCCCTTTTTCGTTTCCTGTATATTCAAAAACGGTCAGGTCGCCATTTGTGTCTTTAGAGGAGATCTTGATGTCGTTTGGACTTGTTCCGCCCAACGCTGTTTTTTCGTTAAATCTGCTTTCGGTGGATTTTACAACAAACCCTTTCTTTCCGCGCTCAGCCTGTGGCTTTGAATCCTGTCCCATCGCAATTACCGGAACAATGGCCGCGGTTGTCAATAGAAAATTTCTTCGTTTCATTATTCGATATTTAGGAGTTCAACACAACGTTGAATAAGTTCCATTTCGGCACTTATTTAGACTCATTACGAATAACGATTGCTCTTTGTTACACTTTCACCTTAAATTTCTAACAGAAATCTAATTCAGATGCTTTTATTTAGAATATTTACGAGCAGAATAATAGAACAGCCCTATTTCGACGTCAGGTACATGGTGAAATAGGGAAACCAGCTATAAGTCTGATTTGGCAAAGTCCAGGTTTGATTAAAGGCTGTTCTTTTTTCATTACTGACCCTGAGAAACGGTTGTTTTTCTTCTTCACCAAAGTAAATGAAATTTGGTCTGTTGAGTTCAACTGCGGTTTTGGTCTCCGAAATTTCAGCTAAAGCCAAATCATAAATGCTTCTCAGGTCTTTTTTTTTCATTGTTTTGAGTATTTAAGTATTTAGTTTTTGAGTGTTTTTAAATTCCGTATCTGTGACAAATTTACATGCTTTGAAGTACCAAGCACTAAGTATCTAAAGGTAGTTATTAACATTTTACTCATACTTATCAGCACAATCCTTTCGAAAGTGGCTATTTATTGAATTTCAATTTTAAATTTCTCTTTGTTTTTTTCGACAAGTGCTTTGCCATCTTTAACACTTCATGCACGGTCATAAATTGGCTGTACAACGACTTTACCCGTTCAATTATTTTAAAAACGCACGCCCGCGGCAATTCCGGCTGAATAAATGTAGGGGCTTAGATTTTCATAAAAAAAGTACGGACTTACGCGCGCTGAAACAAAAAAACGAGGTGTTATCGACCATTCGGGTTCAATAAAAAAGTTATAGGCAAATGCGAACACTTTGTCATAATTATTTTGACTTGTCGTGCTGTATTCAAACTTTCCGGTTATTTTGTTGTATCTCATCGAAAGATAGCCACCAGAACAAAGTGCCTCAACATAACGTGTCATTGAGAAGCCACATCCAAACTTTAATTGGAATGACTTACCTTGGATTGGAGCATATGACGCATTAACATTTAAAAGCCACTGATATGAAAAGTTAGATCGATGGTTTGGATAAACGATTGCGTCAACTACTCCTACGGGTAGTGGACCGTCCCAATATTGCGACAGCCTCTCTTTTTTCCCAATATGATTGTACGAAATAAGCCCCAATCCGATTCCGGTTTCAATACGTTTTGCAATTTTCCGGTTATATTGGTTATAATAAAAATCAACAGCAAACTTATCATCTTCGAGGTTTACAGTATGCATTCCAATACGATAACTGTTTTTATAATCTTGTGATTTTGCATTGAGAAAGCAAAGAGTAAATATGAATAGGACGATACCATAGTTTTTGAGGTTCTGTTTCATTTCAGTTTGGGTATTTTAGGAACAAAATATAATTCGTAGTACCAGCAATTGTTTTCGCTGTAAATACAATATTGCGTTTTGTAACCAAAAGAAACCCTTTTGGCCGGTAGAAATTCAATTTTTCCACTCACATTCCCTCCAAGTTGCCAAACCCTATTATAAACTGTTAGTGCATCCCTGATTTTCATGTATGGTTCCCAAACCATTTCAGTTATTACAATTTTGCCATTTTTGGCTTCAGACCATTTTCGAATGCCAGGCCCTGCTGAAAGACTCAGAATAACTTTATCCCGATTTAGTAAAACATACCCGATATTCTGTGCAAAATCGACAGTCGAAATTACCGAATTGAATTGTGGATCAAAATCAGTATATCCTTGGGATTAGATAGTTTTACTTGGCTCATTTTGTAGCTCGCTTGCAAATGTATAGCGTACAGAGGTTTCGAAAAAATGTTTTTTAGTTTCATCGCGAAAAATAAACGAATTCCCAAAAAAAAGTCCCGTAGAAGGTCTGTGATTAAAAATAGCAACGCCAGCCGATGTGCTAAATTTAATTGCTTTGGTGTTCTCTAGGCTCAAAACAATTCCCGGGAAAAGGAGACCAAAGACCACTATCAGTTTTCTTATCATATTTCATTTGGGTTTTAGAATTTTTAAATAATCTTCCGATAAACTCATGGTCTTATTCACAACATCAGAGTCTATGATTAAAATATTTGCTTAGTCGTTATTATACCAATAAGGGAAAACGCAAATGGAATGAGAATTTTGGTCGTATTCCATTTCAAAATCAACAAACCATACTTACGCATTATGAATCAATTTAATACATCATAATCAGAAAACGTGAAATAATTATAACAGTCGTCAATTTTAATTCCTCCACCAGAAATCCAAATGGAGGGGGTAAAAATATTAATTACCAGCCTTTTATTTTACATTTTTGGTGGATTCAATGATCGAAAAAGTCGAATAAATTGACCAGCATAACCTTCTTGTGCGGGTTTTTGAGAATATGCCAATATGTATGTTATATTTTCTTTTATTTGGGAAGCATATTCCTGAAGTTTTGTCATTGAAACATTCGGCTCCCAACCATGGAAAATAAAAGATACGCTAACAATTTTACCAGAAGACGAAATTATACAATCGGCAAAGCTTACATTTGTCCCAAAATATTTAATCTCTTCCTGGCTAAATATTTTTAATTCAATCTGATAGAGTTTCTCGATTGAATTAACTTCAATACCTGCTAATTGTAAGTCTTTACCATTCCTATCTTTAGGCAAGGGATAATGTTCTTTTCTTGCAGGGTCAAGATAATATAAATCTGTTTTCCCAGTATTACTATTCTTTTCTCTCTTTAATATAAAGCTTTTCTGGGAATCCTGCGTATAATAGAAGAACTCTTCGGTTGGTTTGACCAGTATTAGTCCGCTTTGACCGTTGCCTGCCCAGCCCGCTGCGGAAGGACCGCTTTGCCCGTTGGTACCATTATTGCCATTGGGATTTCCATGTCCGCCAGAACCACCACTGCCTCCGCTGCCACCGTTACCGTTCATTCCTCCCGAACCGCCTTCGCTATGGGCCACAAACAGGTGTTGCCAGGGAAGCGCATCGTCTGTAAAATAGAGTGTGATGTTCCCTCCATATCCGCCTTCGCCGCCTAAACCTCCGGCACCGCCATGACCACCATCGCCACCGTCTTCACCGGGGC
>JAAFHB010000195.1 GCA_010906965.1 Mariniphaga sp.
ACCGCTGGCGACACGGTTTATACCGATTACAAGCGTTGGTTGAGCCTCGATTCGGCCTTGACGGTAACCCAATTTAAATATCAGAATAAAAATTACCGCCGCGAAGTTTTTGCTTCTCATCCCGATCAGGTAGTTGCAATAAAAATTGCCTGCGACCAACCAGCATCAATCAACCTGCGCATCCGGATGCTCCGCGAAAAGGATGCATCAAGTACCAATTCTGTAAAAGATCCAAAACGCTTCATCCTTTCAGGACGAATTAATTGCCTGAACGAAGAAACCAAACAACCGGTTGGAATGCGGTTTTTGTCGAATGTTAAAGCGATCAACAAAGGTGGATCGGCAACCGTATCCAGTGATGGAATCATGACAGTAAAAGGCGCCGATGAATTGGTTATTTATGTTTCAGCCGGAACTGATTATGCCGGAAGAAATCCGGCGCAATATTGCGAAAAAGTTATTCAGGAGGCAGCAAAAAAATCATTTAATTCCATGTTTCAAGGCCATTTAAAGGATTTTCAATCGCTGTTTAACCGCGTAAAAATCGACCTTTCGCCTGAAACCAATCCTTATGAATTGCCACAGAATGAACGCATGGCCAGCGTAACCAAAAATAGTTATCAGGATCCGTATTTATCTGAATTACTGTTTCAGTATGGTCGTTATTTATTGATTTCTTCGTCGCGAAAAGGCGATCTGGCGGCTAACCTTCAGGGAATCTGGAACCAAACCGTTCAACCGCCATGGAGTGCCGATTACCATATCAATATCAACCTACAGATGAATTACATGGCTGCCGAAGCAGTAAATCTGGCCGATTGCCATTTACCGCTTTTTGATTTAATGGATTCGTTAGCCAACCATGGCAGGCGTACGGCAAAAATCATGTACAATGCCAACGGATGGGTGGTTCACCACCTTACCGATGTGTTTTGGCGCACCGCTCCTGCCGATGGGGTTGTAGGAGTTTGGCCAGTGGGAGCAGGCTGGTTATGCCATCACCCTTTCGATCATTATTTGTTCTCTGGCGATAAAGAATTTCTCCGCAAAGAAGCTTTTCCTTTGATGAAAGGTGCTGCAGAGTTTTATCTCGACTTTCTGAAACCGATTCCGGCAGGGATGCCTATGACCGGGAAACTGGTTACCAACCCATCGCATTCTCCTGAAAATGCTTTCGAAAAGGCCGATGGCAAGCAATATCAATTTACGTATGGAGCTACTATGGACATCCAAATTTGCCACGAATTGTTTACTAATTGTTTGAAAGCGATTGACGATTTAAGCCAGCCTGGAAAACCATTCGAACACGAATTGAAGGTCAGGCTGGAAAAGGCGATGGCTAATCTGGCGCCCATTCAGATCAGTAAACGGACCGGTGGCATTCAGGAATGGATTGAAGATTACAAAGAACCTGAAATCGGTCACCGCCACATTTCTCATTTGTACGGATTGTATCCATCCAGCCAAATCAGTGTTGAAACGCCCGAATTGTATGCTGCCGCCCGAAAAACATTGGAGCGTCGACTTGCCGGAAATCCCAATGCAGAAGTCGAAGAAGCAAAAAACAGATATAAAAGTTATGGCAGTTACCTAAATGGAGAAAGCTCCGGCGGCTGGTTAAGCAATTGGGTAAGCCTTATGTGGATACGTTTGGGTGAATCGGAAGAAGCATACAAACACCATCAGTTTGAATTGAAGAACGGATTAAAGGACAACTTGTTCGGGGGTTCATACCAATTGGATGCTACCTTCGGTTCAACCGCAGTGATAGCAGAAATGCTGCTCCAAAGCCATACTTCAACCATCGATTTACTGCCGGCTTTGCCCAAACGATGGGATACAGGCAATGTGAAAGGTTTGCGCGCCCGTGGTGGTTTTGAAGTGGATATGAGCTGGAAGGGTACCAAACTGACTTCAGCGAAAATCACTTCAAATAATGGTTCGGTTTGTCGTTTGAAAGTGAAGAATCCAGTGAAGGTATTGTTTAAAGGGAAAGAGGTTTCTTTGCTGAAATCAACCAACTCCGAAGTTTCCTTTTTAACCCAAAAGGGAGCATACTATGAAATCGTTGCAATTTAAATTGAACCTCTTTTACCAAATAAATCTATATTTAGGAAATACAAAAACATTTATGAAATCCAAGCTTATAATCTTAATTCTTTTGCCTTTCTGTTATGGATCATAATAACTAACAAAACAAACAAATACCAAATGAAACGTAGAGATTTTTTTACCAAATCAGCCTTGGGTGGAGCGGCCCTAAGTTTAGGAATAGCGCCTGTTGCGAGTTCGCTTACTGCCTGTTCCAGTTCATCAACTTCAAAAAAAATGAGTCCCGAAGAATTTGGAATGTTCTCATTTTCGGATAAAGCACCCGATGGCAAACCACTACAGGCTGCTTTGATTGGATGCGGAGGAAGAGGCTCTGGTGCTGCAACTCAATTTCTGATGGCTGGCCCTAATTTATCAATCATTGCTTTAGCCGATGTTTTTCAGGATCGGCTGGATGGTTGTCGTGAGATGCTGAAGGAAAAAAGCAACAATGAAGTTCCGCAGGAAAACTGTTTTCTGGGTTTCGATGCCTACAAAAAAGTTTTGGCCATGCCCGAAATCGACCTGGTATTGATATGCACGCCAGCCTATTTTCATCCTTACATTTGCAAGGAGGCTGTTGAAGCAGGTAAGCATGTGTTTGTTGAAAAACCAGCAGGAGTTGATCCTGTTGGAGTTCGCACTTTAATTGTTGCGGGTAAAATGGCTCAAGCTACCGGATTGACCATTGTAACCGGAAACCAACGTCGTCACAGCAGGGATTATTGGGAAGCTTACCTGCAAATGAAAAATGGACTGATTGGCGACAATATTGCCGTTGAAGCCCATTTTAATACTGGTCCGGGCTGGGTCGCCAAACGAAAACCCGAATGGAGCGACATGGAATACAACATTCGCAATCAATCGAATATTAAATGGCTGTGCGGTGATCATGTACTGGATATTGGTATGCATAACATCGATGCTGTTTCGTGGTTTGCCGGAATGAATCCAATGACCGCCGAAGGTTTTGGAGGATGTGTACGCCGGCAAATGGGGGATATTTTCGATTTCTTTTGCGGAACTTATGTCTTTGAGAATGGTAAAAGTATGCTGGCAACAACACGGCAAATGGGTGGATGTGAAATTAATGTTTGTGAAAGAATACTTGGAACTAAAGGAATCGTCTACCTAAATGATCAGAAGGATATTCGCATCGAGGATTATGAAGGCAATGTACTCTGGGCTTATGATTATGAAAAAAATCCAATGAAAAATCCTTATGAACAGGAACACATTCATCTGGTAGAATCAATCAGGCTCAATAAAAAAATTAATCAGGCACTCGATTTGGCCAACTCAACCATGGTCGCAATCATGGGGCGTGAAGCCGCTTATACAGGTAAACTCTTAAAATGGGACGATATGCTTTCGTCTGATTTGCGTTACGGTCCTGAAGAAACTGATATTTCGAAATTTGAAATGGGTGCAGTGCCTTTCTATAAAGAAGGTGATGTTCCCCGGCCAGGGAAAGATGCGAATATTTAATTTGTAAACTACACTAACAATGAGAAAATCGATACTCTTTATATCCATTTTGCTAATTTTAGCAACAGGTTTAAATGCAGGAAACGCGAATCTGACTTCAGCCTTTTCCGGAACCGATAATACTTCAATTACCTTATCCGACTGCAAACTGGAAGTGCAGACGGAAGATTTTTCGGGAAGTTTTTCGTGGCACGATGCAAACGAAAAAATCAAGACAATTGGCCAGGGTTGGCGTTTGCCAACCAAAGCAGAGCTTGATTGCCTGTATAAGAACAAAGACAAAATTGGGAACTTCAAAAGAGACTGGTACTGGACCTCTGAACGGGTTGGCCAATTCAATATTTGGGTCCAATCCTTTGGAAATGGAAGACAATTTGGTTATAGCAACAGCAACTCGGCCAAGATTCGTTGTGTACGCTCCTTGAAAAAATAAATGAAAATTCAATCATAAGAAAATACGATGAAAAGAATACATCAATTCGGGCAATTGCCAACAATTTTAGCGATTGCTCTTCTGGTGTGCTTTGGGCAAATTTCAAAGGCACAGGATACTGATCAAAAAAGAGTAGCCCAGTTAACTGAATTTATTCCGAAAAATGCGGCAGCAAAGCCTGCAAAGCCAAGAAATATACTGATATTTAACTGTTTGAATAGTTCTTATCATGCTGATGCGATACTTTGGGCATCAAAGGCAATCGAGTTGACCGGAGAAAAGACAAAAGCATTTACTTCGACAGTGAGCAGCGACCCGGTTGTTTTTGATCCGCAAAACCTTCAAAAGTTCGATGCTGTTATTTTGAATAATTCAACAGGTAATTTCTTCGGAGAAGGTGATATTGCCGAAACACGGAAGCAGTCGCTGATCAATTTTGTCAGGGAAGGCAAGGGGCTGATTGGCATTCATGCTGTTACGGCTTTTGATAATAATGGAAATAAACCATTGAGCTATGTCGAAAAATCATACCGGGAAATGTTTGGCGGAAGTCTTGCTCAGCATCCCTTCAATTACGATGAATATAGTCCGTTGACTGTTATGGTTGAAGATCCAAAACATGCTACTTGCAAAACTTTTGGTGGAATAACAAACTGGTTATTGCCTTTCCGTGATGAGATATTTCAGTTTTCCGATTCATTTTCGAGAGATAAAGTTCGGGTTTTGCTTAGCCTAAACATGGAAGTAACTCCCGACAAAGGATCAAATTCCAATAAAGATTACCCACTGGCATGGATCAGTCAATTTGGTAAAGGCCGGGTTTTCTATTCTGCGCTTGGCCACAGTGGAGATACCTTTCGGAATGCACAAATGCTCAATTTTTTATTAGCCGGAATCCAATTTGCCACAGGAGATTTGAAGGCAGAAACGAGTCCGGTAAAACAGGTAAAAGTTGATTTTGAAAAAGGATTTGTATCGATTTTTAACGGGAAAAATTTAACTGGCTGGCGTGGAGAATCAAGAATCTGGTCGGTTGCTAATGGCTGTATTACTGGCCAAACTACTGAAAAAGAGCGCGTGGATAAAAATAGTTACCTGATATGGAAAGGTGGCGATTTGAAGGATTTTGAGTTGAAAGCTAAATTTAAACTCAATGGCGGAAACTCCGGATTTTACTTTCACAGTTTCGAGCGAACTCCCGATGCCGAAAACTCAGAATCACTGGTTGGAGTTCAGGCCGATTTTTCTGCCGATCATGTTTGGGTAGGGACTATTATGGAGTATAAACTCAGGGAAAAACTGGCTGAAAGAGGTCGCAAAGTGGTGATCAAAGAAGATGGAACAAGGGTTGATGCCGGCACCACAGGCGATCCCGATGAATTGCTGAAGGTGTACAAGGACAATGAGTGGAATGATTATCATGTAATTGTGCGCGATAACCTGATTGTATTGCGCATCAACGATGTGGTCATGTCCGAAATCAGGGATTACGACAAAGCCCGGTTGATTTCAGGCTTGCTGGCTCTTCAGGTTCATGTTGGCCCTCCAATGAAAGTTCAGTTTAAAGACATCAGAATAAAAAAATTCTAATTTTAACAATAAGTTAGGATGCAGAAACTTAAATTTTTATTTGTCTTGCTTTTATTCTTCAACTCGCTGGTTTTTGGGCAAAAAAACTTTCGTGATCTCAGAATAACTGTGGGTCAGTCGATCGTTAAACTAGCTGAACTTCCTACTGCCAATGATCGTACTGAATGGCATTTTGCTGATAGTATTACCACCGACAAAATGGTCAAAGATGCCGTCAGTCAGGCACTCACCAAATTCGGAAAACAAAAGCCGAAGCTGTTGTGGATCATGGGAAGGGTTGAAGACCGTATGGTTGTGAAGAATGCAATTGATGCCATCAATAAAGATAAAATTCCAACTATTTTTGATGGAAGTAATTGGAAGGAATATACGGTAATTGGTCCTTCAGGAGTTACCGGTCAATTGGAGCAAAGTTTTATTGCAGTTGCCATGGGTGGTAAAGCTGATTTCCAGTTTCACTACATACCTGTGCCGCCTTATCAATATCAGTATTGGCAATTGGAAAGTAAGTTTGACAAGGACAGTATTTCAAAGATTATGAGCGTTGAGAAAATTAAGTATAATGAAAAAGCCAAAAGTCTGGCAGGACTATTCAAAACGGATATCCCGGGTAATAAAATTTACTTTCAAATGGGCAACATGCATACTCCAAAGCAGATGTGGGTTTTAGAAGGTCTAAGTCAGGTTTTTCCGGAGATGAGGATCATAGGAGGCTCACAGTCGGATTGGGCATTTCAAATTTATAATGGCCAAATTACGGAGAGCACCCTTTATGGGATAATGATTACCGGCGATTTTACGGTAAGTCAGTCAATGGGACTAAAAGATAAGAGTGAAACGCTCGAAAGAAAGGCAAATTCTATCTTGAAATCAGCTATTAGTGACTTGAAAACGCATCCTGATTTTGGGATTTATTTTGGCTGTGCCGGCTGGAATGCAGAGCAGAATCAGCAGTATAAAGTAATTCAGAATTTATTACCAACAACTACCGTATTTGGACGATTTAATGGCGGAGAGATTGGCCGCTTTGAAAATGAAGGGCCGAATAGGGCCGGCATCAATTTACTTTCGGTTTTATTGATTTCAAATTCAAAAAAATAAGTTGATGAGATTTGTATGTTGTTGTAGGGTATGGAAGTTAATTGTTTAATAATTAAATAAATGGATGCTATGAGATATAGAAGACTTGGCAAAACAGGTTTTAATGTTTCTGAAATAAGTTTGGGAACCTGGCAGGTTGGCGGCAAATGGGGAGAACCATTTAGCAATGCAAATGCAGACGAGACAATCAATACGGCTATCGACTCGGGAATTAATTTTATAGATACAGCTGATGTTTACAATGATGGGTTAAGCGAAAAGGCCATTGGTCGGGTGCTTCGAACCCGTAGTGAACGCGTTTATGTGGCTACCAAGTGCGGAAGGCAATTAAATCCGCATGTAAATGAAGGTTATCAACCGGCTGTTCTACGAAAATTCGTAGAAGCAAGCCTGAAAAATATGAATCTGGATTGTTTGGATCTCATTCAATTGCATTGTCCGCCAACTCAGGTTTACTATCGGCCGGAGATTTTTGAATTATTCGATACCCTGAAACAGGAAGGAAAAATTCTGAACCTGGGAGTAAGCGTCGAGAAACCGGAGGAAGCATTGAAGGCTCTCGAATACTCAAATGTTTGCACGGCTCAGATTATTTTCAATATGTTCCGTCCTCGTCCGTCTGAATTATTCTTTAAAGAGGCAAAACGAAAAGACATTGGTATCATAGCCAGGGTTCCGTTGGCAAGTGGAATGCTGACAGGTAAATTCAGTACAGGGTCCAAATTTTCAAAAGATGATCACCGCAATTTTAATATTGATGGTGCGGCCTTTGACAAAGGCGAGACCTTTTCAGGAATAGATTATACCAAAGGACTGGAAGCAGTTGAAAAACTGAAAACGATTTTCCCTGATCAGGATTTGGCTGCCATCGCTTTAAAATGGATATTAATGTTCGACGAGATTTCTTGTGTAATTCCCGGAGCGTCAACTTCACAACAGTCACTTTCAAATCTGAAAGCACTGGATTTATCCAATTTGTCAAACGATGAAACGGAAGCAGTAAAGGCTGTCTATGAGAAGTATATAAAGTATCCTGTACATTTTCAGTGGTAGATTTTTTTGAAATGCTATTCAATATTTCAGTATTATAAAACTAAATTTAGACTTATGAAGCGTATTAATATTCTATTATTTTGCTTATTATTAACTGTTTGCTCAAAAGCTCAATCGCAGCGAACCATCAACGAACCACTACCTTCAAGGCAGGTTCATCTCGATTTTCATACTTCCGAATTTATTCCCGGAATTGGCGAGAAATTCGATAAAAAGCAATGGCAGGATGCATTGAAAACTGGCCACATCAATCAAATTAACATTTTTTCGAAGTGCCATCACAGCTGGAGTTATTACCCGACCAAAGTGGGGAAAATGCACCCCAATCTGAAGTTCGATTTATTGGGAGCACAGATCGAAGCTTGTCACGAGATTGGCGTAAAATGTCCGATTTATTACAGTGTGGGTTGGTCGGCAACCGAAGCTGCGGAGCATCCCGACTGGGTTGCCCGTGAAAAAAACGGACAATTTCAGGGACTCCTTTGGGATTTTGATGCCAAACCAACCGATGTGAAAACCGAAAATGCCTGGTTGTGGCTTTGCCCGGCCAATAGTGGTCCATATCACCAACACATCATGAAACAGGTAAAGGAAATTTGTGAAAAGTACCCGGTTGACGGTTTTTGGTTTGATATTTACCATGTGATGGATAATGGTTGTTATTGCCAGTATTGCATGGCACGAATGAAAAAAGAAGGAATTGACATTAATGACCATTCGGCAGTGGTGAAAAGTGCCGCACTTGCAATTAAGGCACACATGAAAGAAATTCGCGAACTGGTCACTCAGTTTCATCCAAAAGCTACTGTCTATTTCAACAGTGCAACTCATCTGGTGAATAAAGGAGGTTTTGTAAATCGCCTGTACGATATGAATACCCATCAGGAATTGGAAGACTTACCAACCACCT
>JAAFHB010000196.1 GCA_010906965.1 Mariniphaga sp.
AAGCGGGATGAACGGGTTATCCCATTTGTCTAAAAATGGAGACAACGACTATAAAATCACCAATTACTCTGCCCGAAACGGACTGCAAGGATCCTATTTTACGACTTATTCAACACTCAAAACAAAAGATGGCGAGTTGTATTTTGGAGGATACAATGGATTTAACCGCTTTTATCCTGAGGCGATTAAATCAAACAGGGAAGCTCCAAAAGTTTTATTAACTGATTTTCAGGTGTTTAATATTTCTGTTCCTATTAATGAGAAGATCAATGGAAGGGTTTTGCTCACCGAAAATATCGCCGATACCAAGGTAATTACTTTGAACCACCAGCATCGGGTAATAGGTTTTGGATTTGCCGCAATTACAACATCACAGATCGAAAAAGTAAAATATGCCTGTCTGATGAAAGGAGTCGACCCCGATTGGGTCTATCTTGATTACAACAGAAGATCGATCTCTTACAATAATTTATCACCCGGAGAGTACACCTTTACTGTGAAGGCGTGTAATGCAGACGGAATATGGGGTAACGACGGCACCTCTATTACTATAAAAGTGCTTCCTCCCTTCTGGAAAACCTGGTGGGCCTATATTTTTTATACTGTCATTATTGCCGGACTTTTGTACTTAGCCAGAGAAAACAGTATTTCGAAGACAAGACTCGAAAACAAAGCTTTGGTAGAAAGGGTACATCGCGAAAAGGATGCTGAAATCAACAACCTGAAAATTAAATTCTTCATCAACATTTCGCATGAAATACGTACGCCTCTTTCGCTGATTGTTGCTCCACTCGAAAAGCTGATAAAAACGGGCACTTTCAACCAGGAAATCATGAAACACCTTCAGATCATGTATGTCAATTCACAAAGGCTACTTACTTTGATCAACCAGTTGCTTGATTTCAGGAAGATTGAAACGGGGAACGTACATCTGAATGTTGCATCCTATGATCTTGTTGGCTTTACCTCTGAGATAAAAAAAGCTTTCGATGAAAGTGCAAAACAAAAGAATATTGAGTTTTCTGTTGAGTCAAACATAAATTCACTTCAGGTATGGTTTGATCCGGACAGTTTGGAAAAAATATTGTTCAATCTGTTAAGTAATGCATTCAAATTTACCAGGCCTGGCGGAACTATTAAACTGATTGTCAATCTTCTTGTTAAAGAAGATAAATATGAGATCGTAGTAGTTGATAGCGGTATTGGGGTTGCAGCCGATAAAATAGAAATGATATTCGACAGGTTTTATCAAGTGGACACCAAAAGCTTCCTCAAACAGGATTCAAGTGGTTCCGGGATTGGATTGTCAATCGTGAAAAATCTGGTAGAACTTCACAAAGGCGAAATTACAGTTAAAAGTATTCCCGAAGAATTCACTCAATTCCGAATGATTTTTAAAACCGGAAAAGAACATTTGGAAAACAATAGCAATATTACAATTACAGAAAATTCACTTCCATATTCGCTTAATTATCGCCCCATTACAATCGGTTTTGAAGAATATGAATCGACAGAAGTTTTAGAATCGGCAGATATGCCAAAATCGAAAAAAGATTTCAAAATCTTAATCGTTGAAGACAATCCCGAAATCAGGTATTATCTAAAACAGGCACTCGATTTTAAGTATGAAACGCTGGAAGCTGACGATGGTAAAGCAGGATGTGAACTGGCACTTCGACACATTCCTGACTTGATTATTACTGATGTGATGATGCCAGAACGAAATGGAATCGAACTCTGCCAAATCCTGAAAAACGAAATGCTCACGCAACATATTCCAATTATTATCCTTAGCGCTAAAACTACTATCGAAGATACATTGGAAGGTTTGGAAACCGGTGCCGATGATTATATTCCAAAGCCATTCAACGAACAGCTATTATTGGCAAAGATAAAAACCTTGCTCACTAATCGTCAGAAGATGATTGATAAATACCGTCAGCAACAATTTGAGGAGGTGGCAACAGCCGAATCTGCAACTCTTAGTTTTGACGATTCTTTTGTAAACAGCGTCATTTTCTTTATCAAGGAAAACCTGGCTGATGAAGAACTGACAAATGAGAAGATCGAACTACATTTTAAAACCAGTAAAATGCAATTATACAGAAAATTAAAGGCAATAACCGGATGGTCGGTCAACAGTTTGATCCGGGAGATCAGAATTAAGGAAGCAAAGCAGCTTCTTAAAAATTCAGAATTGAATATTTCAGAAGTTGCTTATCAACTGGGTTTCTCCGACCCGCTCTATTTCAGTAAATACTTTAAAAAAGAGGTGGGTGTTGCTCCGGTGCAATATCGAAAGGAGCATCAGTAGGTTTTTGCTTAATAACATTTTAGTATTCTGCAACCACCACAGTTATTTTTGGATCAATTGGAATATTTGGTAAGCGAATGGTAATTCCATTTTCGGGATAAGGAATAAAATCAAGCACTTGTCCTGTTTCAAGCAAATAAACTTTCGCAGGCAGCTGATCGATTCCTTTCACAACCAACTCTCTGTTTTCTGGCCAATTAACGATATTGAGAAACAACCGCTTCTTATTTTCCCCCAGCTTTTTACAGGTAATAAATCCCCAATTGTCATTTTTAGCCCGACAGGGACCTGAGCCATATACGGCATCACCATTGACATACAGCCAGGCTCCGATTTCACGAAGTCGGCGCACACTTGCTTTCGGGAAAGTTCCATCCGACTTTGGCCCAATATTTAATTGAAAATTTCCATTCCGAGATACATTTCCGACTAATTTGGCGAGTAACGATTTTGTGCTTTCCCAGTGATAATCGAGTTGATGATAACCCCACGAATAATTCATGGTTCCGGAGGTTTCCCAAGGCTGATTAATTATGTCGGTAGGAAATTCGTTATCGCCCATTGAAAGAAAATCCACTTTTGAGGCAATATCGGGATGACGCATGAGGATGCGACTGTTGATCAAACAATTCGGATCAAGTTTTCGAATCAAACCAATCAATTCGTCAAGGCGTTTATCAGTAATGATCTCAGGTTTTGCCCAGGTGTCGAACCATAAAATGGCCGGATGATAGTTCTCAATTAGTTCGCAAACTTGCGGAAGACATTTCTGTTGCCAGTATTTTTCAAACTGGGCATCAGTTACCTGAACAGGCGGGGGAACGCTTTTGAATTCGTCGATTGGAGGTTTTGCACCACCTTCATATTCCCAGTCCTGCCAATGCGAATAATAAAAGCCCAACTTCATCTGGTATTTTTCACATGCTTTACTTAATTCTCCCAAAATATCGCGCTTAAAAGGTGATGCATCCATAATATTATACGACGATACTTTGGTGGGCCATAGCGCGAAACCATCGTGGTGCTTGGCTGTAATGATGATGTATTTCATCCCAGCATTGCGGGCTTCCAATACCCATTCTTCAGCATTAAATTTTATTGGATTGAACTGCTTAGCCAGAGCCTGATAATCTTTATCGGGAATTCCATTAGGCCAGTTCCCTTGTTTCTGAATCCATTCGGCATACATGTTTCTGCCAGATATTTTCCCATCCCAAACTCCTGCCGGAATGCTATATAAACCAAAATGAATAAACATCCCAAATCGGGAATCGGTAAACCATTGCGTTTTTTGATTTTGGGATACAGCGGGTTGGCCGTACCCGGTTTTTGCACCCATAAATAAGGCAATAATAGAAATCAATATGAATTTTTTCATGATGAAATATTAAGTTTTTCAAATTTGCATTTCTTCACCCAAAATTAAATCATCGTTTCGAAACGAGAGGGCATATTTTCGAATTTACCAACTTTGAAGGGGATACCAAAGTTTCTCTGATCACTGCCCTGAAGACCATACCGAAGCGAATAGTCGCCAAGGAATCCTTTGAGTTTTACGATTCCATTGCTATTGGTATTCAAAATCTCATGGGTATGCCATTCTTTATGAATCAAATCTTTTATCGTTTGCAGAACTGGTTTTTCTTCATACACCGGAGAATCATTTTCGGGCCAGGTGGTTGCCATGCCCATGAAGCCCCAAAAGAAAAAACTTTCGATAGCCGGATGTGCAAAAGCAATGGTCAGAAATTGTTTCACATAGTCGGCAATTTGCTGATCTTGTTCTTTTTGTGGCAATTTCAGGAATGAATCCCCAAAGTCGTTCGGATGGGCCCAAAATTCGGTGATGTGTAAAGGTAGCCCACCCTGTGCCATTTCGTCGTAAAAAGCAATTTGCTCGGCTGCTTTTACAGCGCCACTATGCCCTTGTAGCCCGATACCTGAAGGCGAATGTCCCATTTCGCGCAGACGTTTAACGAGTTCAAGGTATCGTTTCCGCTGAAGCCTTGCGTTTACAATCGTTCCATCTTTGGCACGTACTCCTGATTCCTGAGCTGCATTCGGATCGTTATCGTTGGCAGTTAATTGTGCCTTTTCGTTGTGGTTTTTCTCCAACCCATAGTCGTTTAGCAAAAATTTGGCATCCGGATCTTCTTCCCGGCAAATACGCAAGACAAATGAGATGTATTCGGCCATGTTATCCAACGATTCCAGATGCGGCCAATTGCGGTCGGCAAGATTCTTCAGTGAGGGTTCCCAAAGCATCTCGTTCACAGCATCCCAAAGCTTTACTTTACCTTTGAAACGGCCGACCATGGAGCGGAGTCTGACTTCCAGAAATTTCAGCTGTGTGGGATAATCGTATTTCGACATCCAGTCGGGAACTGCTTTGGGAACTGTCCAGAATAACGGGTGCCCTTTTACCGTAAGACCGTTGGCATTACCCCAGTCAACAGTGTTGGCAAATCCATCCAGCTTATATTCACCCTGAAAGGCTTCAGTTTTAGCCATGTTGTTACGAGGGCGCTCGGTCCAGTAGCAGGTTGAGTTTACGGCATTGAGCGTACTTGCAAACACTTTTCGGTAAACTTCGAGTTTTTCTGCTGTAGCCGACCCTTGGCGGAATAAACTGTCCATTTCAGGATTACAATCACCAAATAGAAAAGCATGCTTCGTTAGCAAAATTTCAACCGAATGGTTTTTTAGCGGATTTCCGAGGTGATCCGATACCTGTATTTCGATATCGCGCATACGTATTTTTTGTATGGCATCGGATACATTGGTAATCGATCCATTATTAGCTCCTGTAGTGTAAAACGAAGTTTGCCTTGTGTTTCCACCGGCATTAAAAGGATTGGTAAGTGCGGCTCCGGTTAATCCAAGAGCTGTCGCTTTCAAAAAATTTCGTCGGTTTGTGGTCATGATTGGTGTCTTTATATATGTAATATTTTTTAAGCTGTTCCGGGCTAGTTTTCCCAGAATAATTCAATAGGTTTTATTTCAGTAACTTTCAGATTATAGTAATTGAATCGGTCTCCCGAGCTAATCTCTTCCTTATTTAATTTTTTGTCGGAAGAAATTATCTTTAAACAAGTTACGGGGAATCTGATTTTTAATTCCCCGGTTGTTCCGGGAATAATTTTTAGGGATCTTTTAGCCAGGTTGAGTTCTAGTCCATCAATCCATCCTGTTGACGATTCTATTCCAATCCCACTTTCCTGATTAGGCAGAATAAAGGCTTCTCGGGTATCATCGGTTCTATTGAATTGAAATGGCAAATTGATTTTTCCTGAGTTGGTACTATAGGAATGATTGAGTACTCCCAAACAATTTTCAGTGTTTAAAGTCACCGACACAGGCGCTTCACAAGCAATACTACTAAAAGCGACGACTTGTCCGGCGCATTTTTCGCGGTTAAGATGAGTATAAACTTCAGGCGAAGCCCCGATTGATCCGCTGATTTCAAGAGGCAAATGACTAATATAGGGCAATACCAGCTTACTTTTTGCCACTTGTTTTCCTACCCTGATTCGCTGTTCTGGTTTCATCATTTTCAGGTTCCCCCAAAAACCTCTTCCGCCTACCAAGGTGGTGTTTATGTTGTAACGTTGTGCAAAATACGGGTATTCGTTTTGCGGGTATACGGCTTGTGTAAAAAGTTCAGTAGGAAGGATTCCTGCATATTGGTTGATAACCGTTCGCATCGATTTAGTACGATAAGAACTGTAATCGTTATAACCCGAAGCGCCATTGTTCATCCAGAACAATTTTCCTTCCTGAAGTGGCATTAAACCGATCAAACAACGCTCCTTTTCGGTAAGGTCGATTTCAACAACCACATCAGCATTGTATTCTCGGAGTTCTTTCATGGCACGCGTAATAAAAAAAGGAAGTAAAAAAGCATATCGGTCCCTGATTTCCTGTCTGGAATAAGATGATGAGCCATGCTGAAGATCGGGCAAGGTGCTATCGAAAGTATTGATTGCATCCCACTTGAAAAAGCGTATTCCCTGATCAACCAGCTTCTTGCAATCGCCAACAAACAAGTCGTAAAATCCGCTGACGAAATCAAATGCAGGGAAGCCCCACTGTGCTTTGATGGGCTTTCCATTTTGATTTCGAATCACCCATTCAGGATGTGCCAGAAATCGTTCGGAAAGTGAATCAATTCCCATTGGAGAGAGCCATGCTCCCGGAATAATATTATTTTTCTTCATCTCCGAAATCAATGGTGCGAATCCGTTTGGTAATCGGGTTTTGTTCGGTTGCCATTCGCCCATGGCTTGTTCCCAACCATCGTCTAAAACGAAAAGATCAACTTTAAGCTCCGCAGAATTTCTGATTTCCTCGAGAATGCGACTTTCAGTAAAAATATCGCGCAACCCGGTTTTGTTGTTTGCATCACGCTGCATTCCCCAGGTATTGTAATAGTAGTGGCTTTTTCTCGATTCAGGATGTTCGGTAATTTGTGTCCATAAATACTGATGAATTGCCGGTTTCACATCTGATTCATTTTTCAGGAATGCAGAAGCTGCCCAAACAGTTTCGTAAGGATGTTGTCTGTCAATAAGCTCTCCGTCAAGATAACTTCCGCGAAGCTGGCTCAGCGACAGGACAACAGATTGTTGCGATTTAATGCTTTTGAGCCCCATAAACCAGAAATCGTCGTTGGTTGCTTTGAGTCCTGATTCTCCGATAACACCTTGCTGTTGATCAACAGCAATTGACCCTGATTGATTTAATTCTTTGGGCTGGACATATTCGGAACCGAAATTTTTATCCTGCGAAGCATGTTCGTAGGCATTTAACCAGATAAAATCATCTGTATGATAGATGGCGAACGGACCTTTGACCAACGCGGTATCGCCGTTCTGCAACAATAAATTTTTCTTTTCAGGATGAAACATGTGGCAGTTTGCCAGATTGAATGTTCTTACATTATCGAATTTCCGATCGTCATAAGTCCGGTTCGAATCAATCGAATCCAGTAGTTCTCCTGCAAAAGTTGCAATCCGGATTTCTTCCAACTTGTCTGTTTTAGCTGAAGATTTCAAGGAATATTGTGGAAAAACAAAATGTAGTTTCCCATTAAGTTTATTGAGCGAGAAGGTCTGATTATCAGATCGGAGCGCGATTCGTTCTCGTATTAACGCTGAACCGGGAAAATATTGCCTGCAAATTTCGAGATGAAGTCCTTTAATCCATTTGACTGCATCAACAATGATCGTTATTTCTTCCCCACCATTGTTGAGCTTCCGAATCTCGTGAGAACGATATTTCCAAATCGGATCAGTTGACTTTAGAAGTCTTTTATTGACTACAAATTCGAACCAGGAAACTTGTTTATTCTGATCAAGCAATTCTTTGTTCAGCTCCTTCGAGAATAATGATACTGGTTGGATTTGCAGATTTTTAAACGATAGTTTGTTCACCATCAACACATTTTCATAAATGAGTTGATCATTTTTATATACAACCGAGGCAAAAAGAAGATTTCCCGTAAGAATTAATAGTGTCAGAAGTAATTGTTTCATTTTGGCAAAGTATTTATATCAGGGTTTTATCTCGTGTTTTATGTGCTTGTATATATTTAATTTGTTGTCAATTTCCTTTTCTATACGGACGGCCTTCGCAAATACCTATTCACGTTTGTTGCGGTTGAAATTACAAATCAATCGACGACTTGATCAGTTGGTTAATTTCAATTCATTTCATTGGTATGTTTATTCAATTATAGGTTCACATTAAAGCGCACTTTCATCGATCCTTTATCTGTCAGGTAGCTTACTAAAATTTGATTATCAACACTATGAACGGATTCTATTTTGACAAAACCCTCCGGAATTCTAATCAGGAAGCACACATATTTTTTTGTTACAGAGGATTTAGCATCAATAAAAAGGTTGTTGTTTCTTCCGTGAAATGTTAATGCAGCTCTCTTTTCAGGAGAGAAAGTATCGCCCAGTCCGGTTGTTCCAAACTCAAGCGCTTTGGCCCATAATTTCCCATTCTTAACGCCTTGCCAAATGTGAAGCCAGGGATAATCGGCAGTTTTCCAAACATATCCTATCAGCAATCCTTTTTCAGGATTGGCAGCGGTAGCCCAACCAATTTCACCTTCAATGATGTGTGTTGATACATAATCCTTAGTATAGTCAGATTTGGTTAGATCAATGTGATTTTTAAGAGAGTCGATATACGCAATTGGCCACTGGTATTCAAATTCAATGAGCGATTTGGAAATCAGGTTCTGATTAAAACCAGCTCCCGCATTGCTATTTACAATGACACTTTCGTTTAGAAATGCTCCACCCATCGTGGCGTGTTGCACGATTGCCGTAA
>JAAFHB010000197.1 GCA_010906965.1 Mariniphaga sp.
AAAAGCGATCGCTGTCAATATCCAGATCATGCGGATCTTCACCCGACTGCGACAAATGCTGACTGATACGATTGATCTAAAACTGGAGATTGAAGAAATAAAGAAAAAGGTCCAAAATCAGGATAAGAACATTGAACTGGTTTTCAGTTACCTGGACGAGCTAATTACCAAACAGGAAGAACAACCGCCCCGAAAACGGATTGGATATAAATCGAATGATTAGTTGAAATAAGAATGGAGGACGCAATTTGTGACCTCCAATTCTGAGTTGATTAACTTAGGTGGAGGATGATGGTTTCGCAAAAATGCGATGAAGAATTTAAAATCTTGATATTCCAAATTGGAATTTCAGGTTGGGGCTGTACCCGAAATTTTCCATATGCCTTTACAGAACAGGGCGTTGTTATGCTATCTGGAATTTTGCATAGCGTTAGGGCCAAAGACAAGGATTAACATCAAATAAATCAAGAAATAATGAGACTTAAAATTTTAATTTTTCTCCTGCTTTTACCAGTATTGACCTTCAGTCAGTCAACCCTGAAAATTGATTTGCTTCCGGGCGAAAAAATTTGGTCAGGAACCATTAAGGAAAGTGATAAAATGCCTTTTGCGGAGGGCTATAAATTCGACTTCTATGCCAATAACCTATCCAATCAATTGCAGCCTATATTATTGGGAAATAAGGGATTGTGGGTGTGGAGCGAAGATCCTTATGCGTTCGAGGTTCAGAAGGATAAAATTATCATTTCGAACGCTAAAGGTGAAGTGAAATACGGTCATTCGGGCAGTAGCCTGGCCGAAGCACGACAATTTGCTTCCAAAACGTTTTTCCCGACTTCAGGTAAAATGCCCGATGAATTGTTGTTTTCGAGTCCGCAATACAATACCTGGATTGAATTGACCTACAATCAAAATCAAAAGGATGTTTTGAAATATGCGCAGGCCATTATTGATAACGGATTTGCACCCGGCGTGTTGATGATCGATGATACCTGGCAGGAAGATTATGGTCTTTGGAAATTCCATCCCGGACGCTTTCCTGAACCCAAACAAATGATCGAAAAGCTTCACCAAATGGGGTTCAAGGTAATGGTTTGGATGTGCCCTTTTGTTAGTGGCGATCAGGCTATTATTGTTCGCGAAATCATGAAGGGGAAAGGATTCCTTATGCAGAAAACATCCGAAAAACCGACATGGGAGAAGGCAACTGACCCGGCAATGATCAAATGGTGGAATGGCTATTCAGCTTTACTCGACTTCACCAACCCAGCTGCGGTAACATGGTTTAACGACCAGCTCGACCGACTTGTAAAGGATTTTGGAGTCGACGGTTTTAAACTTGATGCCGGCGACATGGATTTTTATGCGTCAGATGCCCTGAGCATGAAACCTGCTTCACCAAACAAGCATTGTGAATTGTATGCTCAGTTCGGATTGCGTTATCCTCTCAACGAATATCGCGCTTGCTGGAAAATGGCAGGATTACCACTTGCACAACGACTTGCCGATAAGAACCATAACTGGGAAGATGCTCAAAAACTTGTTCCTCAAATGCTTACGGAGGGATTAATCGGCTATACTTTTTCGTGTCCCGATATGATTGGAGGCGGTGAATACAGAAGTTTCCTTGATTTGAAATCAATTGATCAGGATTTGGTCGTTCGTTCAGCGCAAATACATGCATTGATGCCAATGATGCAGTTTTCGGTGGCTCCATGGCGAATTCTGGATAAAGAACACCTGGAGGCAATTAAAGCTGCTGTTAAAATCCGGGAAAGATTTACACCGACAATTCTTGAATTAGCCCGAAAATCTGCCCAAACGGGTGATCCAATTATAAGCTCAATGGAATACGCTTTTCCGGGTAATGGATTCGAAGCAGTTAATGATCAATTTATGTTGGGTGAAACCATTTTGGTAGCTCCAGTCGATAAAAAAGAAACTTCGCGAAAGGTTGTTTTGCCAAAAGGGAAATGGTTATCCGATGATGGGAAAAAGTATAAAGGCGGGGCGTCCTATACAATAGATGTTCCAATTGCACGGTTGCCATATTTTCTATTGAGCAAATAAGTCTAAGCTTGAAGATTTCCAGCTAAGGATTTTATATTTGAATTGACGAAAGAAGAATCTGACTGTAATGTGAATACATAGCACTAACAATGCAGAAATTCAAAAGTTCGGTCTGGCCCGATTATTGAAGTATTCGGTATATATTAATATCTCAGTTATGAAAAAGGTTTTATTTTACTCGCTATTATTCTTTGCCTTAATAAGTATAGCTGGCTGCCAAAAGTCGATTGATTCTACGGGCGACCTGGTCATTAATGCAAGAGACGGAGTTGGCGCTTCGCTTGTTGGAACGACAGTATATTTGTATGACAATCAGTATGACTATGACAATTTCCTTTATTCCGAAACTCAGATTACCAACAACAGCGGACAAGTCAGGTTTGAATATTTAACGCCTGGTGTTTATTATTTTGAATGTGATTTTGAGAACAATTACGGAGAAATAGTCACCATTTCAGGTTCTGGTGCAGTATTCGATGGAAATGAAACGACCGTTACAATAATGCCTTAATATTGGTTTTTCTAATCAGGTTTTTTCTAGTTGAATCATGTAAGATAGATTTGTACAGATTCAAAAAATTGTTGTAATTGCAGCTTAGTTTTGAGATCTGAAGTTAATGATTTGGACTCCAAAAGATAAGTGAAGAATAATGCAGAAAGCAGAAACCAGTTACCAGTATGAGCTTGATTTCACTGTTCGCGATTATGAATGCGATTTGCAGGGGATTGTCAACAACGCTGTTTATTTAAATTATTTCGAACATGCCCGACACACCTTTCTGATCGGACAAAACATCGACTTTGCCGCGCTGCATGCCGAAAGGATTGACCTGGTCGTATTGCGTATCGAGATTGATTACAAACTTTCACTCACCAGCGGAGATTCTTTTATTGTGCGTCTAAACATTCAAAGAGAGGGTCAATTAAAATTGATTTTTAACCAGGAT
Organism: Mariniphaga sp.; assembly: GCA_010906965.1. GTDB lineage: Bacteria > Bacteroidota > Bacteroidia > Bacteroidales > Prolixibacteraceae > JAAFHB01. Next base: position 3,018 of record JAAFHB010000197.1, read on the forward strand.
ATTTTTAAGATGCCGGAGAACAAGCTGGTAGCCCGTGCAAAAGTCATCGGTGTAGGAGTAAAATGTGGCCGGCCGATTCGGTTGGAAGATGTTCCCGGATTTAATGAACTCGTATAACCGATGGAATACCTTCCGCTTATTGGAACAGTTGCATTTTTAAATTTGCTCGCGGTCATTAGTCCAGGGCCCGATTTTGTGGTCACCGTCAGAAATTCACTCTGCTATTCTCGCCGCGCGGGGATCTTTACAGCGCTGGGGATTAGCCTGGCACTTTGTATCCATTTGTTCTATTGCGCGGCTGGAATCGGTTATATCATCTCCAGATCTGTCATGCTGTTTTCAATTCTCAAATTGCTTGGAGCAGCTTACCTGATTTATCTGGGTATAAGTTCTTTTATGGCCAAAGGCTCACGAATCGATGCCACCGATGAGCGCACCGGCACAGATCTCACACGTTTAAAAGCATTTCGGATAGGATTTCTGACCAATGTGCTAAACCCCAAAGCGACGTTGTTTTTACTGAGTTTGTTTACTTTGGTGATCGGTAATTCCACCCCTGTTTACATCATCCTGACGATTTCTATTATCATCATCCTCACAGCCTTTACCTGGTTTACGATTGTCTCCATCTTCCTGGCACAACCAAACGTTCAAAGGGTCTTTCTTAATTATGAAAAAATCATCAATCGTACATTGGGCGGATTCCTGGTATTTTTAGGAATTAAGATTGTATTGACATTTTATTAGTATGTTTTATTGTTTTTGAAGGAGTCCATTCTTCATGTTGGCAGCTCCCCAACCGACAGGACATTTAGAAACTTAACTTGCGCGTTTAAAGACTTTATTTTACTTAAAATCACCTTAATAGTTATGCGAATTCTCCATGATCATAACCTTATTAATTCGCCCAAAAATCAATAAGGTTGAATACAGGGGGACTAACGGGGCTACTAAGGTGGGTGAAGATTAAAGATGGTCTTAAGAGAGAATTAATAGCCGTCATTCTGAATAAAATCGGAAGCGTTTTGCAATTTTTTGGTGTTCCTGCTTTGCACAAAAATAAAACCACCGGTTGATGATCTGGAATTATTAAAGATTGTATAGATTTACAGAACTATACTAATTTCAAAAACGTCAGCTATGAGTTTAAATCAATTTATGACTGAGAACCTTGGTGTCATTAAAAATGAAATAATCAAAAATATTCCCAATCCTGAATTTGATTCTCATGAATTTATCAGGCTTTTCACAAAGAGATTTGAAATAAGCTATATTGAATTCTTAAGTTCCTATAAAAATGAACCATTTAGAAACGTTCATGCTCAGATAGGGAGGTTTTTATCAGAACATCAGGAGCAGTTAGAAATAAAAGATTTTGGAACGACTCAAAGCCCAAATATCTTTGGAATTGGTTCGACCAATGAAAGATGGGTTAAAACTGATCCGGGAAGTTCGGCCCAGATGGAACTTACTTTTAAAAGGTTGAGGCTTGGTGGAAAGCAAGTTATACTTTGAAATCAGATTGTTTTGCAACTGTTTTTGTACCTGCAGGCAATCCAAAATGCAGATTACCAGGCAGGATTTTCGTAATTGTTTGCTATTTTAGGTATATAAATACCGCTTAATATTACGTTTCGGTGTTTTATCAAATTCCTTATCGACCAAAATAATAGAACTAAGCTGGGCAAATTTGGGAAGTTCCCTGTTCACATGTTTGCAGTTTTCGGTCATGATTTCCTTGAGTCGTTTTTCGTCAGGCTTTTCTTTCTCAATCCTTTCCGGGTCGGGAAACACAAATGCAATCATTTTGCCTTCGCGTTCGGTAATCACACATTCAAGAACATATGGATAATTGCAAAGTTTGGCCTCCATCTCTTCGGGATAAATATTCTGTCCCGAAGGTCCAAGCAGCATATTCTTGCACCGTCCACGGATATAAATAAAATCTTTGGAGTCAATTACTCCTAGATCGCCCGTATGCAGCCAACCTTCGCTGTCGATCGCATCAGCAGTTGCTTCTTCATTCTTATAATAACCCATCATTACGTTGGCACCCTTCACAAGGATTTCACCCACTTCATTATACGGATCTTTCGAATCGATGCGAACTTCCATTCGGTCCACCAGCCGCCCTGCTGATGATTGTCTGAATGTCGTCCAGGGTTCGTACGAAATCAGTGGTCCGCATTCGGTCATGCCGTAACCAATCATAAAAGGAAATTTGATTTTTCTGAAGAAAGCTTCTACTTCATGATTCAGCGGAGCTCCTCCAATCACTATTTCCATAAAATTACCCCCAAAGACATCTACAAGGCTTGCCCGAACTTTTTTGTACAGGAGTAGTTGAATGCCAGGAACTTTAAGGAGGAACTTCACAACCGGTTTTTCGAGCGCCGGAAGAATCCGTTTTTTATATATTTTTTCAATAACCAGCGGAACCGACAGGATCAGCCGCGGTTTTATCTCCTGAAATGCTTTTATGATTAGTTGCGGAGTTGGTGCCTTCGATAGGAACGTAATGTGGCAGCCGACTGAAACGGGGAACAAAAATTCGAACAACAATCCGAAAACATGTGCCATTGGCAGGAAGGAAACAATGCGGTCACCGGCTTTTAAAGGCATGTGCTCCTGTGCATAGATAATGTTCGATAACAAACTGCGGGCTGGTATCATGACACCTTTGGTAAAACCCGATGTGCCGCTCGTATATGAAATAATGCTCAGTTCTTCGCTTTCAAAATCAGCGAGTTCATAGTTGCCAGGTTCAGCCAGCCCGGAAAATTCAACCGTAAAGCATTTTTCCCAAAGTTTTTTTTCTTCAGGCGATTTAAACGAAAGTGCTGAAAAGTTGGTAAGACTGACCACCCCTTTAACTCCGGGTATTTTTTCAATATCGAGTTTGTCAAAAAGGGTATCGGCTGCAAACAGGAAAACCGATTCGGAATGGTTGAGGATATGCAGAACGTTTTCCGGATTAAAATCGGGTAAAACAGGAACAGTTACGCCACCATAACCCGAAATAGCCAGAAACGAGATTGCCCAATTTGTTGAGTTACGTCCAAGAACTGCAATCTTATCCCCTTTTTGGATACCGGCTTCCTTGAAATAACGATGAATCTGACGAATCTTTTGTGCGGCTTCACCATAAGTGGTGGTTGGTCCGTCGTAATCGGTAAAAGCCGGGTTTGACCAATTCTCCCGGAAACTTTGTGCATATATCTCAATTAATTTATTGTGATCCATACGTTATAAATACTTCAAATTTCTCTTTTTGACAATTCAATTGAAAACCTCCAAATTTACTCAAACATCATTAGTAATTCGCATAATTCGAAATTCTGATCATTAACCTGCACAATAAGATTCATATTAAAAAGGAATAAATCTCATTTTTTAATCTGAGCTTTATTGTTACTATTGTCGGGTTTATAATCAGTTAACTTAGCAAAATCAATATTGAACATGAACATTAAAAAAGTTGGAATCGTCTTTCTATCATCCCTTATTTTGTTTGTTGGCTCGTTGAAAGCTGATGAAGGAATGTGGATGCTGCCACTGATTCAAAAGCTGAACATTAAAAAAATGTCAGAAATGGGGTTTAAGCTCTCTGCCAAAGATATATATGATATTAATAACTCCAGTTTAAAGGATGCTGTTCTCCATTTTGGTGGTGGTTGTACGGCTGAAATAATTTCCAAAGACGGACTTGTTCTGACCAATCACCATTGCGGTTACGGATCAATTCAGAAACTGAGCACGGTCGATCACGACTACCTGCAAAACGGTTACTGGGCAAAGAACCGCGATGAAGAACTTCCGTCGATAGGGTTAACGGTTACTTTTCTTGACCGGTTTGAAGATGTTACGAAAGCAGTAACAGATGCTACAGTTGCTGCCAATGATCCAAAAGCAAAAGAGGAAGCGCTGAGGATTGTTTCCGATCAGTTGGCAACCAAGGCCGTTGGGGAAAACAAATACCTTAAAGGCAGGGTCGTTTCTTATTTTGGTGACAACCAATATTATTTGGTTATCACCAAAACATACAATGATATCCGTTTTGTAGGTGCGCCCCCTTCCTCAATTGGTAAATTTGGTGCCGATACGGACAACTGGATGTGGCCGCGTCACACAGGAGATTTCAGTATGTTTCGTATTTATGCCGACAAGGACAATAATCCTGCTGAATATACAAAGGACAATGTTCCCTATCAGCCCAAAAAATTCCTGACCATTTCTCTTAAAGGGGTGAATCAGAACGATCCGGCGATGGTCATCGGTTACCCGGGGAGAACCAACCGTTTTATGACATCCTTCGAAGTGAAGGAGACCAGCGAGATTACCAATGCCGTCACAATTCTTGCACGGGGCGTTCGTCAGAATGTATTAATGGCTGATATGGTGGCTGATCCGAAAGTCAGGTTACAGTATTCCAGCAAATACGCCGGATCATCCAATTTTTGGAAAAAGGCGATCGGCATGAATGAGACTTTTGAAAAGCTAAAAGTTTTTGAAAGAAGAGCTGATGAAGAGAAGACTTTCACAGCTTGGTTATCAGCCGATCCTGCAAGAGTTGAAAAATATGGCAAAGCACTGAGTGATGTGAAATCGGCCATTGAAGGAAGGGCGAAACGCCAGGTCCTCCTGAAATATTACACCGAAGCGCTCAATCCGATCGAACTGACCACCGCAGCACTCCGTTATGGCCCAAAATCGGAAGCAGATTCGGGAGACGGAAGAGGTGGCAGACCAACTGTCACTCCTGCTGATTTTTACAAGGATTATAATGTTGCTACCGACAAGAAGGTTGCAAAAGCCTTGATTGCACTTTTCAAAGAGAAAGTCCCTGCAGCCGATCTTCCTGATTTCTATAAAACTATTGATGCGAACTACCAGGGAAGTATTGAGGCATTTGTTGAGGCAATGTTCAGCCAATCGGTATTTGTTTCTGAAGAAAAACTCAATGCAGCTCTTTCGGGCGATAAAAAGGTCTTGGAAAATGATCCAGCTTTCGTCACCGCAAAAAATATCTCCGATGCCATGGCGAAGTACAACAAGGAACTCGAACAGTATCGTTCATTGTATGCAAAAGGGCAAAAGCAATATATTGCTGGTTTGTTGGAGATAAAAGCCGGCCAGGCCATCTATCCTGATGCAAACTCCACCATACGGATGACTTACGGTAAGGTATTGAGTTATTCCCCTAAAGATGGTGTGATCTTTGACTATGTGACTACACTGGATGGTGTTATGCAGAAAGAGGATCCAAAAAATTGGGAATTTGTTGTTCCTGCTAAGTTGAAAGAACTATACAACACCAAAGATTTCGGACAATATGCTTTGAAGGATGGCCGGATGCCGGTCGCTTTTCTGACCAACAATGATATTACAGGCGGTAATTCCGGCAGTCCGGTAATGAATGGAAAAGGGGAATTAATCGGAACCGCCTTCGATGGCAACTGGGAATCGATGAGCAGCGATATTATCTTTGAACCGTCACTGCAGCGCTGCATCAATGTTGACATTCGCTATACCCTCTTTATCATGGATAAATTTGGCGGAGCAGGTTATTT
>JAAFHB010000198.1 GCA_010906965.1 Mariniphaga sp.
AATTGAATAAGATTTACAAGATTTTTACTAAAAAACAGGGAAGTAAATTCACGTTCGGTTAAAGAGACGGCAAAGAAATTTTTCCCTTTTTTGTAACCACCTTCGAGAATTGTCAATGCGGCAGACTCATAAATAAAATTCTTATTGTCAATACTTTCCCTGAATTTATCAAGGTCAATCACGAGTGAATCAGAACGGTTTCCGGTTCCCCAATGAATCAAATCGTTGTAGGCCCAATTATTGGTATTTACGGACAAATCAAGTTTCGAAAACAACGGCATGCTGAAATAAAAGCCTCCGGATATTCCGGGACGTGCAGGATTAAGGTCTTTTGTTTGCGGAATTCCCTTCATAAAATAGAGGGTATTTGGTTGCGCACAAACTATCTGTACTCCTCCAAAAAGGAATATTAAAAGCAGAATAGCCGTTTCGAATTTTCCCGTTTTCATTTAGCTCCGGATTCTATAACTTTTGTAATTCGACGGGTGCATGAAAAGAGATTTTGATTGTAAAGGATTGTGACTTTACTGCGCCATACAAAATCGGATTAGCTGCGTTTGAGGGTAATTTTATCTTAAAACTAAATTTAACCGAGATTGCATTCTGCAGGTTATCCTGATCAAGGCGATCGAGCGGAAAAATGATTTTCTCATTCATTGCTCCCGCTGGTATCATTCCGGGATATGACTGCCCGCTCTGAATTCCTGAAGCATCTGCAAAGCTCAAATCGAAATCCAAATCGCACAGAGTATTGTTTGTGAATTGGGTTATCAGGTAAATTTTATCAATTGCGGCACTATTAAACGTTGTGCCCAATTTGCTTATTATTGCCGGACTAAGATCCATTCCGCTAACCGTTATCGGGACATAATCGTCAGGTTTAAACACAGGTGCAAGATCTGAAACCTTGAATGTTCCGTATGCTAATGGAGCGAAAACATCAGGGATGAGGTTATTTGTCTTCGACAGCTTATTCAGGTTAAAATCCTCAAGATTACAAGAGAAGAATACGATTGAAGCGAATAAAAATATGAATCCTGAAATGGAATGCTTTACTAATTTCATGGCGTTGAAATTCAATTATTTATAATATTCGAAGCGAAATTCAGAAATTATTTTAACCGATAGCTGTTTAAATAACCGTCTGAAGTCCCTGTAACTAAATTAAACTGACCGTTTTCACGGCCGAATTCACCGAACGCAAATCCGGAATTCCCTTCAAGTGGAAATCCGTTGCAAATGCTGCCGTCAGAATCAAACAAATAGATTTTGTTTTCTGCACTTTCGGTAATGCCTATTTTACGGTTCTTATCAGGAAAAGTATACAATAAGGGAGGTAAATCTATTGAATTATTAAATTTTTTTGTAAATATCTTATTCACAGCAGCATCAAAAACGACAAGCGAATCACCATCTAAAAAGATAGATTCGCGCTTATTGCCCGAAACAAAAGCATTGTAAATAAAATAATGTTTTTGTGAAAACTTCCCAGTTGGGAATCTCTTCACCACACCATCAAATCCGATCGAAATAATATCTCCTTTCGAATCTGTAGTCACAAGGCGTGCCATACGTTTGCTGTTTCCCGGATCAAGGGTAAAACAGTTGCGTGAGTAGGAAATATCACCTCTGATGGCAACCCGGGGTTTTCCTTTCCGATCGAGGATATACCCCTGTTTTTTATCAGCAAAAACAATGTAATCTTTATTTTCAACCCTGAAAAACTGAACAGGCTGAGTAACATCGTGCTTCGTTTTGGGTGGAACCCAGCCAGTCACAATGTTTCCTTTTTTATCGTAGAGATATAGTTTGTGATCTTTACATGCAATGAAAAAGCGGTAATCGCCGCTGAGGTCATATTTAACTACCGAAACGCCATTTGTAGCTACTGAACTAAGTTTCAGCGGAAAATTTCGGACGTAGTTTCCATAATGGTCAATCATATGCAGCGCTTTATCTGTACTGAAAAAATACTGAAGCTGGCCGTTCCTGAAACAATCGAGTTGAAAAATATCACTTCGAATCGGACCCTCCAGTTTGATTTTCCACAAAATCAGGCCATCATTGCTTATCAACGTAAAATTGAAATCTGCATCCTGAACAACAATCTCGCTATGCGCTTTATCTGAAGGATTGATCACATATTGAGGTCTGTTTATAACAGGACTCCCCAACTTACACTTCCAGGCAACCGAAATCGGATTTTTGCTTACTTCCGGATTAAATTTCAAGCAAGCCATGTTATAAACCAAGCCCTTTTCCACGCCAATCTGCCAACCAACCGATTCAATTTTTTGAAGATCTGAAAATTGATTTTCAAGATTTTTATACAACTCAGAATTGAGAGATTTTTTGAAAAAAGGAAGTGACCGTCCTGGCGAACTCCAAATATAAAAATTCATCCGATCCGACAATCCCTTTGTAAAGCCATGATATGCCTGATCATTCCCCAGTGTCTCCTGCAGAACATTAGCCCTTAGAAACTGACAAATGGATTCATACGAAGCGCCCATTATCAGACAGTTGTCATAGACCGTGAAATAATTCGTCACCACATCCGAAAACACTTCGCCAAAAACCCTTTTGCCAAAATCGGTTACAGCGGTTTTATAAATTTTGAACACCGCTTCTTTTGAAATTTTATAAAAACTTGAATTTCCCGAAAAATAACGCTTTCCGTTGGTACCTGTTGTGGCTGTCAGCGGAATCATCGCACTTTCCATCTTACTGCCATTGTCAACCCGCAGGACGAGAAATTTATTCGCATCAGGTAAAACAGAATCGGGGCGTGTAAAAACCATGGCTGCGGCACCATCGAGATTGTCAACAACAATTTTCTGCAGATCAACATCATACAACGAATTGATCTCATTTAGCGTATTTTTGTATTCTTCAAGTGCATTCTTTCTGTGAAGAAGGCTTTCGTAATCACCAAAAAATTTTGCGTTGTCACTAATCACAAAGCTCATGAAAAAGGAGGTTTCGGCAGGAAATATCTTTGCAAGATTGAACGAATCGGCTTTTTGATGAAGAAAAATTCCGAGGTAATTGTTCAGCGAATCGCCCGTGAAACTGAATCCATTAAACAATAACTCATCGTTTTTTTGGGTCAGATCAATTTCCGACCATTCAGCCAATTGTGACGATCCTTTCAGCCGATCCCAAAAAGTACCGGAAAAAAGTTGATTTGAAAACCGGGCTAACGTTTTATGATTGACGTAGATATTGAGATCGATATTATCGGTTGCCGTTCTGTTGGCATTCGCGAAAAAAGTATTTACCTGAGCGATGGGTGTTTCAAGCTGTTTTACCGCTTTAACAACAATTTGACTATCGGCACTGGCCAGAAAAATACCATGATAAAAAGTGGTGCAGTAATTTTGAAGTTGATCACCTTGTTTCCATTTGAAGCATGAAAGGTCGGCGCCTCTTACCTTTACTGTTTTGACAACTGCATCTTTTCCTGAAAAGTGATTATCAACAAGTTCCGTCAAAGCTCTTTTTTCGGAGAGACTCGACAATTCAACCAGACTGAGATTCCAGAAATGATCCTTTTCGCCGCCAAATATAATTGTTAAATCTTTGTCGGTAAATGAATTCTTTGCTTCCGGATAAGTTTTAAAAAGAGAATCGGCAAAAACCAAATGACCATAAAGCGTCGCAACTCCCGGAAAACCGGAATAAGCTTTCCAGATCGGATTGCTCAGCGATCGTGACGTATAATTGCCAAGATGATGGATCCTGACAATGACTGATCCATTTTCGGGGACAGCTCCAAATGCAGAGGTTCCGAAATATTTAGCTTCGCGGGTAAAAAAGTACCATCCGGCTAATAATCCGGAAATCAAAACGATAGTAATCCCGATTAAAATTTTCTTACCCATTAATCTCTATGACTTTTGGTTTCAGATATGTAAATATAAGATTTAACAGTTCATCGGGCATTAAAAAGAATAAAACTTAACCGAATAAAAAATACAATTATCGCCGGCCACCTGTTCTACTGCAATTTAACTTCTGATGCATCCACCAGTTTATACAGTTTGTCGGAACGCCGTAGTTTCGTTGCAACCGGAATGGAGCATAATACACCTTTTTGTGCTTCATCTACAGTAATAAGGCCCACCCTGATCTCCTCCACAATTATCTGAATCAATCCGGTACTTGGACCAGTGACGATAATTTCATCACCCAATTTTAAACTGCCCGTTTCAAGCTTTATTTCAGCAACCCCAAGATTCGAAAAATAGTTGTTCACTTTGCCGGTATAAATCTTCCTTTTCGTGGCCATCGAACCATAGTTGCTGCTCCACTCACCGAGTCGCTGCCCCAGGTAATAGCCATCCCAGAAACCACGGTTAAAGACAGAAGCCAACTTGTCATCCCAAACAGCTATTTTCTCATCATCAAATGTTCCTTCAAAATACGCATCAACAGCTTCATGATAGCATCCAACAACTGTTTTTACATATTCAGGACTTCGAGCCCGTCCTTCAATCTTCAGTATTGTAACTCCTGAATCGAGAATTTTATTTAAGAAATGGATGGTTTTCAGATCTTTTGGCGACATGATGTATTCATTGTCAACTTCAAGCTCACGTCCCGTTTCTTTATCCGTAATAATATAGGCACGCCGACATGCCTGCATACACGACCCGCGATTTGCCGACGAATGCGTTTCGTGAAGCGAAAGATAACACTTTCCAGAGATGGCCATACACAAAGCCCCATGAACAAACATTTCGAGCCGAACAATATTTCCGGAAGGTCCCCTCAAATCGTTGTCCTTGATTTTCTGCGCAATATTACAAACCCTGCCAAGATTCATCTCGCGGGCAAGCACCATTACATCAGCAAATTGCGAATAAAACTTAACCGCCTCGTAATTGGTGATATTCACCTGTGTCGATACATGAACCTCGATGCCCAACTCGCGGCATTGCTGAATCACCGACATATCAGCGGCAATTACAGCCGTGATTCCGGCATCACGTGCTGCAATTAAGACCGATGAAAGGGTTGAAAACTCTTCATCAAAAATCTCAACATTCACGGTCAGATAACTTTTTACGCCTGCCTCTTTACATCTGCGTGTTATCTCGCGAATATCCTCAAGGGTAAAGTTGCTGGCTGAACGTGCTCTCATATTCAGGTGTTCAACCCCAAAATAGACCGATCCGGCTCCCGCTTGTATTGCTCCCATTAAAGACTCGTACGAGCCAACCGGAGCCATTATTTCAACATCTTCTCTTCTCATAACTTCAATAAATCAGCACAAAGGTACAATATCGAACCTAAATTCTGAATTTTGTTCGATAAACAAAATAGATACTGTATATTTGGCATACACTGAATAAACTTATAAAATTTATACAATCTATTTAATATGAGGTACTTATTACTAACTCTGACGATCCTTGCTTATTCTTTTACAATCATTCCCGATAAAACGGATAAAAAGTATTACGAAGAAAAATACCGTCCGCAATATCACTTCACTCCCGAAAAAAACTGGATGAACGACCCCAACGGGCTGGTCTATTATGGTGGTGAGTATCACCTATTCTATCAGTACAATCCAAATGGTAAGGAGTGGGGATATATGCACTGGGGTCATGCCGTCAGTAAGGACATGGTCCGGTGGGAACACCTACCAATTGCCATCACACCTGATGAAGATTCAAAGGATAAGAATCATGCAACAGCCTTTTCGGGTTGCGCAATTGTCGACGAAAAAAACACGACTGGTTTACAGCAGGGTGACGAAAAAACACTTCTTATTTTTTACACGAGTTTTGAATGCGGGCAAAGGCTCGCATACAGTAATGATAAGGGTCGCACCTGGAAAAAGTACGATAAAAATCCGCTGATCCCATTCGAAAAAGATGATGCCCGCGACCCAAAAGTATTTTTTCATCAACCTTCCGGAAATTGGATAATGGCACTTTACCGCAAACCCGATGGTGATGAAGCGAAGCAGGGAATATCGATCTATACTTCCAAAAACTTAATAAATTGGGAATTAAAAAGCCATACAACCGGATTTTTTGAATGTCCCGACCTTATTGAATTGCCTCTTGATGGAAACAAAGAAAAATCAAAATGGGTATTACTTGGTGGTGACGGAGCTTATATGGTAGGTAGTTTTGACGGGAATAAATTCAGCCCTGAGTCCAAAAAGAAAATACTCGATCACGGAAAGAATTTTTATGCCACCCAAACCTGGTCAAATCATCCGGAGGGAAAGGTCGTTCAGATTGCATGGATGAAAGGTGGCGAATTTCCCGAAATGCCATTTAATGGTCAGATGACATTCCCGTGCGAGCTTTCGTTGCGAACGACAAAATCGGGTCCTACGCTTTGCAAAAAACCCATCGACGCCATCGCCACATTACACGACAAAGAGCTGATTAAAAAAGAGAAAAATATCATTCCAGGGATAAAAGGAAATATAATCGGAGGAATTTCAGGAGATGAAATTCATATTAAAGCTAAATTTAATCCTAAAAATTCCGACGGATTTGGATTCCTGATAAGAAACGGTAAAAAAGAGTTAGGTACAGAGATCAGATACGATTCGAACAAAAAAATGCTCGACTGCCTGGGAGGCCAAGCCTTTGTTGAACCGATCGGAGGTTTTATTCAACTTGAGATCCTCGTCGACCGGGCTTCGATTGAAATATTTGCAAACGATGGCGAAGTTGTGTTAAGCAGTTGTTTCACACCTGCCAAAGGAGACGATGACCTAACTTTGTGGACGCAAGGAGGCGAATTATTTGTAGATTCGATATCCGTTTTTACGTTAAAGTCGGCGTGGAAGGAAAAATAAAGTAAAAAACTGACCGGCAATGAACATCGACTACCATATGCATACCACCCTTTCTGATGGGCACAACTCCCACGAGGAGATGGTTTTGACAGCTATTGAAAAAGGATTTGATGAAATTGGATTTTCGGATCATTTTTGTATCAAACAACCCTGTAAATGGGCAGTTGACGCATCGTCAATCGGTCAGTTGGAAGAAAAGATCATCGAAATGCGGGAAAAATATGGCGAACAGATCAATATTCTTTTCGGCATTGAAGTTGACTATTTTTCCGACAGGCAGGAGGAGATCCGTAAATCATTGCAACAATTTAATTTTGACTACATCATAGGTTCCGTTCATTTTCTGGACGACTGGAATTATGATACGGACAAAAGCAGGTACGCGGAGTTCAGTAGCGATTTCCTGTATGAATGGTATTTTCGTGAACTTCAGAATGCAGCAAAGTCGGGGTTGTTCGACATAATGGCACATCCCGATCTGATTAAGAAATTTAAGATCTGGCCAGAAACCTCAAAGAAGCAATTATTTGAAGAGACTGCCGGCATCTTTGCCAATTCGGGAGTCGCCTTCGAACTAAATACAAGTGGTAAGGATCGTCCTTGCGGAGAATTTTTTCCAGGCAACGAACTTCTGGAAGCATTCTTCAAAGCAGGAGTTCCGGTTACAATGGGATCCGATTCGCATATGAAAGAGCAGATAGGACGCCATTTCGGGGAGGCGAGAACAATCCTGAAGAAAATTGGTTATACTAATATAACCCGGTATCGAAACCGAAAACAAGAAACTGTAACCATTTGATAACAAATAGATTTAAATTTCAATAGTAGCTTACAATTACAATATAAACAGAGAATTGGTTCTAAGCATTGTTCGTCGTAACCCGGATGTGGGATATCGCTTAAAGATTTATCCTTACATTTGCATCTTAAACAGTTAGTAATTTTTGATTCCCTTAAATGGCTGATTTAAATAATAATTTACTCGAAAATATTGATTATCCCGACGATCTCAGGAAACTAAAGGAAACACAACTTCCCCAGGTTTGCGCTGAACTAAGGGAATTTATCATCCGCGAAGCCGCTATAAATCCGGGCCACCTGGGGGCAAACCTCGGAGTTGTCGATCTTACGGTTGCCCTCCATTATTCGTACAATACGCCTTATGACCAGCTTATCTGGGACGTCGGCCATCAGGCTTACAGTCATAAAATTCTGACAGGACGTCGAAAGGTTTTCGCAACCAACCGGTTATACAAAGGAATCAGCGGTTTTCCAAAAATGGCGGAGAGTGAATATGATTCATTTGGTGTTGGACACTCGTCCACCTCTATCTCTGCAGCCCTTGGTATCGCAGTTGCCTCAAAACTTAAAGGCGAAAAGGACCGCAAAGTAATCGCGGTGATCGGCGATGGCTCCATGACCGGTGGTTTGGCTTTCGAAGGATTAAACAATGCAGGGGCATCAAACGCTGATGTTTTGGTCATTCTGAATTACAATAACATGTCGATTGACCCCAACGTGGGAGCAATCAGCAAATATTTTGTTCAGATGCAAACATCCCCGACCTACAATAGCATGAAAACAAGGATAT
>JAAFHB010000199.1 GCA_010906965.1 Mariniphaga sp.
GTTACATGGTATCTTTCCAAAGCAGTTCCACCTCATCCTCGCTCAGTGTAACAGCCTCGTATTTTTCACATTCCGAAACAACCAGTTCATTGATTGAAGAACGGAATGGAGAGTTTTTGATGTTGGGATATTCCCGGAGTACCAGGTGCAGGTATTGTTTGAATTCCAGCGGGATGAGTTTTTTGCCGGAAGCATCCGCAATGATTTCTTTTATGCGTTCGATCAGGTGCTCCACTTCAGCGAAGTCTTCATCCTTGGTTTCCTTACTGGCAGTACTTTTTCCTGTGTAATTCTGTTCGGTAGTCAGAATACTTTCAGCGCCTTTATCATTGGGCAGGGCTGCCCTTGAGTGAAGTTTTCGTTTTCCGGAAAAAAGATCTTTGAGTTCGGCAGAATAATACCGCACCCCTAAAAAAAGATAATAAAATGTCAGTGAGATGGCGACCACAACAAAGTAATCTGTCCATAAAATGTTGGTAAACATACGCTTATCATTTTTTCGTTCTACACTAATCCTTCAATCCGGAGCAGGAAGATTCTTCTCTGCTGACCGGGTAAAATTCAATTTCAGGATAAAAGAACGATGGAATGAAAGCGCCTACAAGTCCAATATTTTTCTGTACCCTTGTTGCACCTCTTGCACCTCGTTGATAATCAGTTGAAAAGTGAGTTAAAAAAATAAATTAAAATAAATAAAACTGTATTTTTTAAGGAAGAAATTCTATGCCTGGTTTCTTTTCGATATGCCAGCCTGTATCGGACAGCGAAAAATAGGCGAAATATGTCTTTTTTTTTTATTTCACCAGTCTGCAGTATGCTGAAAGGTGTCTGCCCGCTGGTGATCGTAGTATATTCCACTGTGGCAGTTTTACCGTCTTTACTGGTCTTTATAGAGATAATCCCTTCTAGTATTTCCTCCGCCAGCTTTACTTTCTGCACATTCAGTGCTTTATCTTTTTCAGAAGTGGGCAATAGGTAAGGAGTAGCTTTATCGGTGAATACGATTAAGGGATTTCCTGCATCTTTCAGCTTTTGGGTGCGAAGTATAACAACATACCCTTTTCCTTCAAGCCCGGAATTCAGCAGCATTTTCGCTTGCGCCGGATCACTGCAAAACACATCGTAGTCCAGTATACGGGGATAGTCTTTTTCTTTTTGAATTAATTGGAGCGCCATTGTTTTGTCCAGTTCTTTTGTCGTGCAGCTGCACATCAACAGGAGAGCTACTGCTAAAATAATGCTTCGTGTTTTCATTCTTTCTATTTTAAAGGGTTATTTATGTCTTATTCCAAGTCTTATTACACGTCTTATCTGCATTAATATCTCCGGATCTTTTCAATCATTTGTTCAAGCGTTTCAATCACAATTTTCTTGTCCCGTTCCTCAATACTGTAGGTATGGCTGCGCATGCTGTCAGCGGACAGGTTTTCTTTATAGGTAGTAGACAGATAAGGGACGACCATGTTGAAGATGGCGCTTAACGAACGGGAGACGATAATCTTTTGGTCATCCGCAGCTTTAAAGATAATGCTCAACTGGTCTTCGCTCAGTGTACAAAGTATTTTATAAATAGTCTTACGGTTTTTTTGCTGGTCATTATCCGATCGTCCGCTCATGGGCATGATGTCCAGGTGCATTTTCTTCTCGAGGTAAAACAATTCCTGTCTGAACCAGTTACTGAGTACCGTTTGCAGGTCAGGTTGCCTGTGGTTAAAACACATATCAAGTTCTGGCGTCAGTTGTTTAAATTCCTTTTGGTACATCGAAAGCAGATCGATTTTGTCTTTCAGGTTTTTCTGCATATTGATGCGGTCGGCTGTCTTTTGGGTAAAGTAGTTGATAAATGCCCGGTTGTTGAAGTTTATGGAAATCAGCATTTCTTCAATTAACGTATATTGTATGGAGATACAATCACTTTCCTCCAGTCGCTCCAGTTCAGTGAGCAGCTCCTTATAATATAATATATCACGAAAGGTAACCGGGTCATTTGTTCGACTGGCAAACTGATACAGACAGCCAGTAACCATATCCAATAAGTATTTTTCACCTACTGACGGAATAAGATTTCTTTTTAATTCTTTCAATTTTATCCGCAGTTCCTCTCTGGATAAGGAGAGGTAGGTGGCCGGTACCCGTTCATCCATACTCAGGTAGATAGAAAAACGTACTTCAATGAAGGATAGCAGTTCTTCCAGACAGGATACTACCTGTAGGTATGCAACTTTCAGGTCTGTTCTGTTGAATACAGAATGTTTCCCGTTTTCTATCGCTTGGTCAAGCAGCACGATCAGGGTGGAATGGTAATGCCGGATCAGCAATTTAATATTGTTCTTGTTGGTTAACCCAAATACACGGTTTTTCAGCAGGGATTTTAGCTGAGTGATCTCCTGTTCTAACATGGTGGCAATCCAAACGGCCTGTTCATTCGTGACGGCCTCCACATTGGTCTTGGATGGGTTTAGCGTAACCGTAATGATCGAGTCGAGCCATTCCAGAGGGTACTGATTATTGGCTGCATGTTTTTCATCATTCATCAAACCGGAATTTACTTCAAGTGCATTTTTGTATTTAAATACGGAAATGAACAACCCGCCGCAAGCTGACAAGGTATCCGGAAATTTCGCCGCAAGCGGCTGGGAATATATCCCACTAAGATTCAATTATCTTTTATCAAAGTGGTGAGATCAAAGATCCTTAAATATCTGCGTTTTGCAGACAAATCGCATCATCGATTTAAAATGATCTCAACAAAATTAAATATAAAAGCAGGAGGAAATCAAGTTACAGGAGGGTGACAACCCTTTCAATTTATTTAATCTCTGATATTTTAATTGAAAATCAGATCATGATGTTTTTGTCTTTCCAAATTTTCGCGATCCTTTTGATTTTGAAATTTGATTGGCTATTCAACGTGGGGATAGGAAAAACTACATAGGATGACTGATATTTGTTAGCAAACGTTTAATAATTTTTTGGACCTCCTCCCTGGTTCCCTCTTCAATGTTGTAGTATTTCATACGCAAACTTTCGGCAGAAATGTTATCCTGCCTTTTGGAGCGGATATGTTTGGCAAGAAAATTTAACAGTTCCCGAATATTAGCATTTTTAATCACCTCACTATCCATAAAGAGCCGGGACAAACAGGCAATTTGGGTGACTGACATTTCTGTCTCGAATTTAAATGTGGCATTATGGAAATCTGACAATTCTGCCGGATAACCGGTTCCGGAAAACAGACGAAGGTTTTTTTCATAAAACTGAATTTCTTCCCTGACTGCGTTGCTAAGAAACTGGCCCATCGTATCATGCCAAATGTCAAATGCATAATTTGGCTTAACTGGCACTTGATTTATGTCTTTCAGCCAATGGCTAAGACATTCGATCTTATCTTTTATTGACTCTGTTTTTCCTGCATCTTCAGAAATCATTGAAATCAAATGATGGACTACTGGGAAAGTATTGAAATTAAAAATAATCAGTACTTCCCTTAAGGTGATTAAAAAAGAGTTCTCCTTGTTGCTCGACCGGACCTTTTCAATCTCCTTAACAAACTCATTCAGATAAACCATAAATCCGTAGGAAACTCCTGATTTATCCTCGTTAAGCCTGTTTTGAACCGACATTTTTACTTTTTCATATAAAATGTGGTCCGGATCATTTTCCGGCAAGCTTAATCTTTCCAGTTCTTCCGATATTTTTCCAATAAATATAATTTGAGGTCCTTTCGGCATTTTTTGATCTTTGTCACAATAAACAGAGAATTTATCCCATGTAAAAACAAGCAAATTCTCTATAATATTGAAAACCGATTGTTGGGCATTAGGTGAATCCCGGTTATTCCCCGGATTGTCTATTGTTTCTTTCTCAGTCGTGTCAAACAGTTTATCGCTCAATACAATCAATTGTGCATGGAAATTCCGGATGAATGATTTTTGTTTCGTCTCTTCTTCAATCGAATAAAACTGGTGGATCACTGCAGGCTTTAACTTTTCAGCACCTTGCTGAACTAGTCTGCAATATTGTTCTGATTCTATCATTTCTCCTGTTGAAAGTAAATCTATCAGAAAATCAATCGGATTATTAAACATATTTTACATTGGTAAATTTTATAAAAAAAAATCATCTAATATTCTGCAAAATACTCTTGCTTAATTTTAGTAACTACTCAGGTCGATTCAATTAATTTTATATTCATATTGATTTCATAATTTAAAGTATGATGAAAATAATGCACTTTAAATTGCGCTTATCAGAATGATTATGTACATGAAGCTGTAAAGTGTAGAAACCGATAATCGATTGGAAATTAATTTTCTTAAAACAAAAAAAGAATCGCAGATAATTTTTCGCAATTCTTTTTTGTTGATTTTTCCAAACTTCTACACTAATCCAATGAAATGGTTGAAACTCAAAATGAAATTTTCAGATGAACCTTGCATTTATAAGTTTATTTATGTAGCTACTGCTGCCAGCAAAAGTTTGTTTATTAATTGCCCTCCTATCTCACCTACAAGGAATGCTGTAGTATATAAATTTACATAGTATGAACCGGCCAATAAATCTGCTCTTGGTGTGACGTCCAAAACCGTAGAGGTAAAGCTTAGAGGCGACGTATACCAGCGGTCAAAGGTAAAATAACACGTCCGGCAACTCCTACCGCACCTTTATGAATATGTCCGGCACTTTGCGTAAACCCGTGAAACGAACAATACTAACCCAGGGTTTGGTTACCTTTGAAATTTCGACACAACTTCTGCAACCATGGGTATAAGTTGAAATTTCAGAGGACAGCCGAACATTAATCAACTTATAAACCTCGGTTAGCGATCCAAACCGGTCTGCAAGGCCGCTTGATACAATGGCTGCCCCCTCAATCAATTTTCCCCTCCAGACATCCGAATCTTCAGCAATCTTACCTGGCCGGTTCACTTTTACGGTTTTGATAAACCGATCCACCCATGGGACCAGCAAATTTTCAATTAATGGGGTTGCATTGTTATCTTCCGTCAAAGCGCGATGCTCCGCGTTTTTCAAATCGCTCTGAGTGGCGTAATACTGGGTGATGGTAACTCCGGCAGCTTTTAGTTGTTCCTTGTAGTCAGCAAACGAAATAAATGCATCGATGCTGCCAAATGCCGAACTGATCTCATTATCCGCAATGATCATGTCGCAAAACGAAGCAACGTAATACGCGGCGCTGGCACATACATCACCATGTGCAATAACCGGTTTACCTTTCGACTGTACGAATTTAATTACCTCAATAAACGCAGGGACGGCATTCTCAGCGCCTCCGCCCGAATCCATTTGCAATACCACTGCTGAAACATTAGGTGTTGCTCCTGCCTTTATGATTGCCGATGAAATCTCGTTCGCACCATAGGAACAATCGGTCCCGTATTTCAGAAACTCGCCTATAATCGGGATAACAGCAATCGAACCTTGCGGTGCATGGTCCATGACATTCCAAACCTGGTTCGCACCAAGCGAAAAACTTTGCCGGTCAAACAGCCGAATATTGTAATCCGCCTTCAATGGATGAAGCGGTTCTATAGCCTCTTTTTTTTGCAACGAAATAAGATAAGGCAGGTAAACCTGTTCGGCGATACCTGGCTCGATCATCATTCGATCTCTAAACACTTGTAAAAACAAATTATTCATCCTGTGATTAATTATAATATTTCAATCACAAGATTAAGCCATCATCACCTTATTATATAGGACTGAAAAACCCGATTTATCATCGGTACGGGCGAAATATCTTTCGCCCCGACCTTTCATTGCGAGAAATACAATCCCTTATTTCTCATTTTCTTCTTTTTGCCCTTCTCCCTTTGCTTTTGCCTTTTGCTAATCCGACGTGCCCGGCCAACCCTACAAAACCTTATTGATGCGACATGTGAGTTTTTACTGAGCTATACTGATTGATTTTATTTGACATTTAACATATTTTAACATTTGCAATTAGTACAAAAGAAAGGGCGAATCCTGTTTGTATGGGATTCGCCCTTTCTTTCACATTTTGGTGTGACGGCAAAAAGTAATAAGTTATAAATGGTACGAATATTTACAAATTCCACCTCACAATGTTGCCCCGGATATTTTCCGGTAAAGGCAGGATTCGACCTCCGGCCTTCCCAGGGAAAAGGAAGGTATTTTTACATCGGGCAACTGTTTACTTTTCACCTGTTACAGCTGTGCAGTTTTCAGGTTCTTCGTCAATTTAGGTGATAAATTCCGGTAGACCTATTGACGAGAAAAATTCGTTAAATTATAGTGTAAATATCTGATATTCAATAAAATAATGTAGTAAAAATTAGCAAGTTTGGCAGATTGTTAGTATCTTTAAAGTACTAACAATCAAAGACTAAGCAATCATGCCTTCACTTGCTTATAACTATAAAGATACAGGAAAATCTCTTCCTAACCAACTTTTCCCAGTTGATCATATAATTATGTTAATCAGACAGGGAGGGAGTCGATGAAAGGATTATTTGCCCTTCAAGGTCTTCGTTTCGGTTCTCCACAATTAATTGACGGTAATATTTCCATCCCCGCTTGTTCGAACCAAAAGTTTGCTCATTGTCCGGGTTGTACGAGTAAGAGCAAACGTGTCCATAGTTCATATGTCAGAAGATTAAAAGATTTACCAGCTTCTTCATGCACAGTCTCAATTCATTTTACGGCAAGAAAGTTCTTCTGTTCAAATCCAGCATGTGAGAAGAAGATATTTACCGAGCAGCCTGATCCTGAAATATCACCGTATTCCAGAATGACAAATCGGACTCAAGTGATTCTGCGAGATCTTTTTCTTGAAGTATCTGCTAAAAAAGGAGCACATTTGGCTCGTATTTTTTCGATGCCGGTTAGTCCTTCGACAGGACTCAGATTGATTTCCTCGTTGCCAATTTCTATTGATAAACCAGTCAGAGTACTTGGTGTGGATGATTGGGCAATTCGAAAGGGCATATCCTATGGTACTATATTGGTAAATATTGAAACAGGACAAGTCATTGATTTATTTACACAAAGAGATGGAGTCTCATTGAAAAAATGGTTAACCTCTCATCCTGAGGTAAAGATAGTAACAAGAGACAGAGCTAGTGCTTATTCATGTGCCGTAACAGCAGCATTACCTGACGCAATACAGGTAGCTGATCGATTCCATTTATTGAAGAATTTCTGCTTGAAGGCCTCAAGAGTTACTTGGGCTATGAAAGCTCCTGTAAATACCCGTCTTCCTCTCTTCATAATACTGGTAAATTTATCGTTTTTTTCAACTTAACCAGTGGTCTAAATTTTGGGGAGTATTAAAGTTGTTTCGGATTGATGGGGACAGGTGCATGCTTTTTTTAGCTTTTTCCATATTTCTTTTCACTTATTATCCCAAATATCGTTATAATTATCACACAATCAAATAGCTGAGAGTTAATGAGCAGATCCTATTTATTGAGTATTTGTATCCATGACTTGGTTCACCACCAATGTTGTTTTCCATCTGAATAGGTAAATATCCGGCTGTACTTATCTGTATCATGAATTTTTACCATTAATAGGGCATTTTCAGGGACGTGTTCAAAAGAGATTAAATTAGAACTCGACTTTTTTGTACCTAACGATTTCCATTCAAAATCCCAGTAAAATAGCTCATAGATACCTTCTATTCTGATATTTACATTAAAAGAAAAATAAAATTCAACCGCACTAATAGAAACTGGACGTTTAAAATCATAACCTATCCAGATATTATTCAGAAGTTTGTGTTTTTCGCTTATAGAATTAAAATTTACCCCTGTTAGTTTATCTCCATCGACAAGATTCTTCAAGAGAAGGCTATCTTCAGAATAGGAACATATTAATTCACCTTTAATTACCTTTTCTATATCATTATCAATACTATAGAATTTAATTTCATTTAACTTGGTCATGATGCTTGGGATTTTAAATCGGATAATCCGAAATTTGGAGCTTGTACGAATGGGAATATGATAAGTCCCGGGTTCGTATGGTTTAGTTATTTGGTAAAGAACCTCATTATGGTCAAAATTCACATTGTCAGCGCCTTCGATAGTGCATCCAATAAACGATTTCTTATATTCTTCCAATTCAGGTCTTGAAAAAGCGACAGACGAAATTTCAATTTTTCGTGTACGAGTTATATCAGGACAAAGAATAGAAGGATTCCCATTTTCATTCAAAAGGATTGGGTAAGCAACAGGGATCAGGGTATTGTATTTGAACAAAGAAGGTAAATATACATTCTCAGTTCCCAACGAATTAAATAAAACTTTATGTTTATATCACTCAGGAAGTACTCCACTTTTCAGTCGAAAAGTATACCACTTAGTCATAACGAAACGAGGATAAAAACTCGTTTATTAGCAC
>JAAFHB010000200.1 GCA_010906965.1 Mariniphaga sp.
TTCCACGTCCGGGTGGAAAAGTAACCTCTAACAATAGAAACACAAATATCCGCTGGGACTACAATATTTATCCAACTGCACAAGATGTTTTCAAGGGTGAGCATGACATTGTTGCGGATCCTAAATTTATTGATATTCAACTTGATGTGACTAAGGGAAATTTCAAACTGGCAAAAGGCAGCGCTGGTATTAATTCGGGTAGCAATGATGTGGCACAGCCAACGGATATTGACGGGAAAAAGCGTCCAGCTAGCGGACGCGATCGTGGGGCTTTTGAACAATAAATGATTAATGTGGTAAAATATATCCTTAATCAACCCGAACATCATAAGAAAAGGACATTCAATGAAGAATATTTGTCAATTCTTAAAAAGAATGAAGTTGAGTTTGATGAAAGATATCTATTTGAATGGTATGATTCAGCTACGCTGCTTTCTTTCCTCTTTTCAAGTTCTTTCTACAAAGATTTTGCAACTACGTTGCAGGTTTTCATTAATAAAAATTTTAACTATGGATTTTTATCCCGGTTTTGATATCGAACCCACTACCCTACCAATGGGTTTTGTTTATGGAACAGATGTATTTGGTCCGCAAGTTGAGAACCGCACCCTCGATTCAATTCGCAAAAGCTTGCGCGACCCAAAATGCAAGGGACCTGATCCGGTTTATTCCATCGTGATGGATGTGGGGAAGCAAACCCACCGAAAGACTCTTGAAGAGTTGCACTTGCTTTACGGTGCGGTAACCTATGCAGCCGGACGGATAGGTGATGAGCCTGTACGCAGTATGGATTTGATTACTATGAAGTACGGGCGCACAAAGGCCTGGCATGGTTCCCGATACTGGATGAAAACAATCGGATTTCGTGGAAAACAAATACTGCTTACAACCCATCCGCGTTGATAGAAAAATCGCCCCGCATTTATGCTGAGTTTGGTATCAATCCTGCGAAATCCATCTACGCCCAGTTTGAGGAGGACAAGGAAAAATTCAACTTTGTTCCGAAACCAGCCACAGTGGAAAAGCTTTGGGAAAATTTTGTTCCCTGAAAAATTGAAGTTTTAAATGAATGCACAACTTTAAATAGCACATATCATGAAAATAAAATTATTGTTTGTTCTTCTTTTTGTTCTAAAAACAGGTTTATCTGATGCCGGAAATTTTGGTTCCTTTTCATTTTTCAATCAGCAACTAAAACGGGTTGTTGAACCTAGTGTTTTTGACATAAAAATTGGTGGTAATTCAGTTTATTTCAAATCGGTTGAATCGACCCTGAAATCTGAAACTATCGCTGTGCCTGCAGTACAAATCACGGATAAAAATAAAGTCGATATTTTAATTTCCCCAAAAGCTGGCATTCAGGAGGCAAAAGCAGCTGATCAGCTTTGTGAATGCCTTAAAGTTATATATCCAACCTACAAGTTTTCTGTAACAACAGTTCTAAATAAGGGCAACAGGATAATACGAATGGGACTTCCCGGATATTTTGCTGCAGGTGAACCTATTTTAAAGGAAATCCCGATACAGAACGAAGGATTTATCATTCGCAGTTATAGCAAAAACAGTGTTGTTATAGTTTCCCAATCCCCGAAAGGACTTTTCAATGCTGTCTATTCTCTTTTGGAAAAACTGGGTTACGACTTTTATCTTTCCTATGATGTAAAACCTGTTCCTAAGAATGAGTTGTTATTTAATGAATGGGAGATATCCGATTACCCTTTACAATCTGAACGCCTGATATTTAATTGGCACAACTTCTTAAGCGGCTGTACAGGTTGGAATTATGAAGATTGGTGTTCGTGGATCGATCAATCTGCAAAAATGAAGTTCAACACAATTATGGTACATGCCTATGGCAATAATCCAATGTTCAGCTTCGAATACAACGGTTTGAAGAAGGATGTTGGTTATCTGACAACTTCAATCTCAGGTCGCGACTGGGGAGCTCAGCATATAAAAGATGTGCGGACTCTACCGGGTGGAGAAATTTTCTCTGGTCCTATTTTCGGATCATCTGCAGCAATGGTGCCGAATCAACAACGCAGTGCTGCTGCCACCAACCTTATGGCCAAAGTTTTCGAGCATGCCAGCGAAATGTCAATGAAAATAAATTTCGCCATTGATGTTGACACATGGTCGGCAAACCCCAGAAACATTATTGAAAGCTTACCTGCCGAATGCCGCATTAAACTGAAGGAGCAAGATATTGTAAACCCAGAAACTCCCGATGGATACAAGTATTACAAAGAACAGGTGAAAAGCCTATTAACTAGCTACCCTCAAATATCGACTATTACCGTTTGGGTCAGGCACGAGAGCTCTCTTTGGCGACTCAACATTAAACCCGAGCAATTTCCAGCATCGTGGCTAAACGAATGGAACTTGTTAATTGCCAAGAACCCCGGTTTAGAAAATGACAAGTATGCTGCCAGCACTTATGCCATTTCGAAAATTGTAATTGCCTACAAAAAGGCGCTTAAAGATATTAAACGTGACGATGTTAATCTGGCTTTCGGCTCATGGAAATGGGATTTTTTGACTGCTGCATCGGTTTTTATGCCAAAAAATTGTACCCTTATTCCTTTGGATTTTAATATTGTTTTTGATTCTGAAAATTCCGAAAAGATATTGTCTAAAATTGGAAATTCACATAAGGTAATACCTGTTGTATGGGCTCACCACGATGATCACCGTTATGTTGGAAGACCATATACCCCTTATACAGATTTCAATAAATTGCTCAAAGAACGGAACGCCGCAGGTTTTGGAATAATTCACTGGACAACGCGTCCAATGGACCTTTACTTTAAAAGTCTAGCCGAACAGGTTTGGAGCAGGTCGGAAAATAAAAGTATTGATTCGACAATATCCGATTACAACCGAAGTGTTTTTGGATCGAAACAACAGGCCCTACAGGAGTACATGTCAGAATGGTTAAACAATGGCCCAATGTTTGGCCGTGAAACAGGCGGACATTTTTTTGATTTGGGGACAAGTGGGGAAAAGTTTGAACCTGATGAAGTCACCCTTAAACGTATAAATAAAAGAATAAACATTTTGGCCGGGATTGACAAATCGAGTCTTTCAGAAATGGGCAAAAAAATGGCTGATTTTTACCTCTGGACTGAACAGTTTTATATGAGCTTGTTTCAAAATAAGGAGAAATTTTCTAATGCCTATGACTTGCTAGCACGCAATAGTATAGATTCGGCAAAATTAATTTTGCAAACAGTTACACCTGAAAAAACAATTGAACTATATACTAAGGCATCAACCATACTGCCAATAACGTCAGGCGAAAAAGCATTGGTCATATCGTTGGGAACCCGCTGGCTACCCGATTTTATCAATTTGAAACAGAGGGCTAGAATGATGGATATCTGCTATAAGTTTGAAGCAACTCAGCATGACGCTCTGGCTCAGTGGCCTGGAACAAGTACTTATTTTATCGATGACAAAAAAACAATCTGGTCTTGTTTGGGTGAAAAAGAGGTGAAAGCAGGAGTTGCTGGATACTTTAGTAAAGAGGAAGCATTTCTGTTGCCTGCAAACTCACTTTCTTATCTGAAAATTGCTGATTCATTCACGCTTCCTCTGGTAACTATTGGTAAAAATTTGCTCGCTCCCGGAAAGTACAGACTGAGCATACAATACGTTTCCTCTTCTGAATATAGTGGCGATTGTAAATTATCGCTAATAAACAAAAATAACAATACCCCTTTACAGACTGTGTTAGTAAATCCCGGCCAGAAACTAAAAACAATTTCATCTGTGATTGAATTAAAAGATGTCGAAAAGTATAGCATTCAAATAGAGCCCGGAAACAGTGAAATAAAATTTACAAACTTAATAATTAGTCCAATATGATTAAACAACTTTTTAAAGAAGTATTTTTACAAACTATCCTAAATATAAATCATGAATAACGAGATTAAACTATCAAATGTAGATTTGATTTTGCAAAACCAAACCCCTTCCAGTATTGTTTTTGCTCCTAACTACTGGCAATGGTTTGCCCATCATAAAAACCATGGCATCTTACCTGATGAGATTAAGCATTGTCAAACCCAGCTTGATATGATAAATTTTCTTGGATTAGATGTTTTTAGCCGTAATATTTACTCCAGGCAGGATGATTATTGGTTTGGTGGTATATGTGAAGAGTATTTTGACGGGATTGAAGTTGAAACATCCAGCTTTATTGAAAATGAAGATAAAATAACCAATAAAAAATACAACTCTAAAGCAGGAATCCTGACAGAACAACTAAGGTATGTTTTCAATGAATCTACTGTTGTTCAGAAGGAATTTCTGATAACCGACTATATGGAACAGACCGGATTGCTGGAACAATTTGTGGCTTCACGTAAATGGAGATTCAACAAACCAGCATATACAGCCATTCAGCAAAAGGTTGGCCACGCCGGAAGAGTTATTGCAGGCGAATTCTTTAGCCCTTTGAAAATGCTGCACCTTGTAATGGATCCCATTCAGACCGTCTATTTCTTAATGGAGAAACCGGAATTTGCAAAATCACTTCTTGATCTTCACGAAAATGCTCAGCTCGATCTGGTAAAACAATGTGTAAATGGCGGAGTTAAGGTAATAATGGCAATGGATAATCTGGATACTATGTTTCATTCGCCCGATTATGTTGAAAATTATTCAGCATCATTTTATGAAAAAGCAAGTACGATTTGCCATGCTGCCGGGGCAAAGTTTTTTATCCATGCCTGCGGAAACCAAAAAGAGAACCTTCCCATAATAGCTTCTTGTGGTGTTGGTACACTCGAGAGTGATTGGGTGCAGATGGAAAACAATGTAGTCAGAAATTGCTGTTGGACAAATATCTATGGAAGTTCGAACATAGGTACCTTAGGTGCTGCCAATTTCGATTCATCGGTTGATAACTACCGGATTTTAATCAGAAACAATATCTCATCAGGTGCCAGAAGTAATTTTAAATGTAATGTGGATGGCAATTATCGAATTACCGATGGTAATGGAATTATTATCGATGTAAATCAAAATACATCAAACCGACCAACGGAACTCTATATTGGGCGAACCCTCGTTCAAAATAATGTTTGCTTTAACAATGGCGGTTCGGGGATTCATGCAGTAAGAGCCGATCATGTGGATATTATCGGCAATACAGCCTATATGAATAGTGCTTCCCCAGAGCTTCAATATTCCCCGATGTACACCTATTCTTCGAAAGACGTAAAGTTTATCAACAATATTATGGTTGCTCCCATAGCCAACACATCTGTGGGCGAAATAGCAGAGCCTGTAAATCAGTTAAAAGGACCAAACAATCAGGTTACATTTATGAATAACCTCTATTTTGGAGGCAATATTGCACCTACCATGGGTTCGGGTGATAAGCTGGGAGATCCGAAGTTTATCAATGCATCTATCGATCCGTCAGTTGCCGACTTTCATTTAACTTCATCAAGTCCGGCAATTGCATCTGGAGCAACTTCTGAATGGATGTATAACCCCCGCATGGATTTGGATGGAAAAGAACGCAGAGTGGGTGGTAAGTTCCCCGATATCGGTGCTTATTGTTATTCTGAAACCAAACAACAAAAGATAACTTTTAACCCTCTTCCAAACAAAGCACCTACCGATGCCGATTTTACATTAACAGGATCAGTAAGTTCGGGTTTAGAGATTATCTATAGCAGTACTAATCAGGAAGTAGCAAAAATTATTGCTGGCCAGATTCACATTATTGGTATAGGGATAACCATTATTACTGCAACCCAGCCTGGCAATAGCGTTTATGCAGCTGCGTCTTCAATTTGTCAGTCGTTGGTTGTGACTAAGGATTTGGAGACCGATCCAGGTCAAATTCCGGGATCTAATCTGATTTATAATTCAACCTTCGATACCGATTTGTTGGGATGGGGAGGTTATCGGGAAGGCAGTACCTCAACGGTAAACGAATTAATAGCCAAAGAAGGGTATTCAGGAAATGCTGCCAAGATAACTGTAACGAATGGCGGAACGGTTAACTGGTATATTCAGTTTTCATATCCGGTTGCAATTGAAGCTCAAAGAAAATATTCAATTCAATTTAAAGCGAGTGCAGATGCTCCCCGTATAATAACTTTTGCTTTTCAGGAGAACGTTGGCTCAAAAAGAACCTGGTTTACAAATCCAAATATAAATATCACTACTATACCAACAGTTTACGGTCCGTTTTATTTTAATTGTACTACCACAGATAATACCGATATATTCAAGTTCCTTATAGGAAACAGCAATGTTTCGGTATTTTTTGATGATGTTATTATTACAGACGTAACAAATCCAACAATTACTTCTCAATTGTTGGCAGAGATGAAACCAGTATTGAAAATCTTTCCCAATCCGGTTTCTGACAAACTTACTTTTGAGACCATTAATTATTCAGGCGGGAAAATCAGGATAAGCCTGTTCGATATAAACGGACGGCTGGTTCTCGAAAAATACCAGCAGAACATTAGTGATTTGAAAATGACGCATGAAATGAATGTATCGCATTTAAATCAAGGCGTTTATTTGCTAAAAGTAAATTACGCGAACGAACAGAAAACCGGAATGGTGGTCATTAAACGATAAAAATTATTTTTGCGATGAAAAATATAACCTGTATGCCTTTTCCTAAATTCAAGACAATATGGATTTTTGGAATCTTTTTGTTATCAATAATCACCTTAATTGCGCAAAACCCCGCCGGAAAACCCATCCTTGCTGATGGTTTTAGTTCCTGGACAGTTTATGGAACGGATAATCCCAAATCCATTATTGAAGAAGTTTCGGTAACCGGTCAGCCTTTTGCCAAAGCTTTGCGAATCAATACATTTAACAAACCAGGTGGGAGCGGTAATTGTAGTTTGAATATTAATCTAATTTCTCCTTTGCAAAAAGGCGATGTGCTTTGGATCTCGTTTAGGACGCGCAGCCTCGAAAGCAAGCGAGAAACAGGCGAATCGAACATCGAATTAAGGGTTGACCAGTTGGTAAACGGCAAATATGTGTGGCCGCCTTATCTTGAAAGAGGTATTTCCTTTGGCAAAGAGTGGACTGAAACCAGCATCCCGTTTGTGATCCCGAAAGATGTGAAAGTTGAAGATGTGAAACTGGTTTTTGGATTTGATTCGTATCCACAGCGGTTCGAAATCGGCCCGGTTACGTTCTTGAATTGTGGCCAAAATGTGAAACTCGAAGATTTGCCCCGTTCGGTGGTACGTTACGAAGGTGGCGAACCCGATGCTCCCTGGCGCAAAGCGGCTGCCGAACGCATCGAAAAATACCGCAAAGGCGACCTGACGATAAAAGTTCTGGATACAAACGGAAAACCTGTCCGCAATGCTGAAGTATCGATTCGTATGAAACGCAACGCCTTTAACTGGGGAACTGCCACCAGTTCACAACGTTTGCTGGATCCCGAATCTAAAATTTATCGCGACACCTTGTTGAAGTATTTCAATCAGGTGGTATTTGAGAACGAAATGAAATGGGGGCCATGGTCTCAACAAAATCCTCAGGAGCGTGGCATAAAAACAAAGGAGGCTTTACAGTGGTTGAATAAAAAGGGCATAACCACTCGTGGTCATGTCATGGTATGGCCATCATGGCAACATTCGCCAAAATATTTAACTACCTTGAAATCCGATACATCTTTACTTCGGAAAGAGATTTTGAATCATATTAACGAGCAGACCCGAATAATGGGAGGATTGCTTGATGAATGGGATGTGATTAATGAACCTTATGCCCACCACGATGTAATGGATATTCTGGGTAAAGATGAAATGGTGAAATGGTTTAAAGCAGCTCGCACTGGAGATACTGGAGTCAAACTTTTCCTGAACGATTATACCATGTTTCATGGAGAAGGCGCCGATTCGCCCAGCGAGAAATTTTTCGATAATGTCAAATTCCTGAAAGAGAATGGCGCTCCAATCGATGCCATTGGCGAACAGGCTCACATTGGCGGAACCCCGCCTTCCATCCCGAAAGTACTCGAACGGCTCGACCGGTTTGCCCAACTGGGATTGCCTATCCAGATTTCCGAATTCGATATTAACAGCAATGATGACGAATTTAAAGCCCGTTATCTGCGCGACTTTCTAACCGCTTTGTACAGCAATCCTACTACTATTGGATTTGTTCAGTGGGGCTTTTGGGAAGGTCAGCACTGGTTTCCAGTTGCTGCCATGTGGAACAAAGACTGGTCAGTACGTAAACATGGGAAAGTATATACCGATTTGGTAACCAAAACCTGGTGGACCAATGCTGATGGAAAAACTACAAAAGATGGAACATACAAAGTTCGGGGCTTTTGTGGCGATTATGAAGTAGCCGTAAAGCT
>JAAFHB010000012.1 GCA_010906965.1 Mariniphaga sp.
GAATATATGATTTTTCCGCGTGCTGCTGCTTTGTCAGAAGTGTTATGGTCGACCAAAGCAAGCCGAAACTATCCGTGGTTCAAAAAGCGAATGCTCGAACAGATTAAACGGTACGATGCTGAAGGGATCAGATATTGCAAAACTGAATTTAAAACGGCATCAAATTGAAATACAGATAATTGATTCGTATCTTTCTCCTTTACATGCGTTTATATTTTGCTATAGCATTCATATTTAAACTCCGGTTATTGCTGATGATTGAAAGGGTTGCGGCATATAACTTTCTATCGTAAAAGTGTGAAAGTTGGCATAATTTAAAAATATTATTGCATAAAAAAAACCAGTCTTACAGCTGGTTTTTTTATGCAATATTTTAATTGGAAATTACCTAGCCGAGATAACGAGAACCTTAGAAAGACTCCAGAAAGCAGCAGCATCAACAATTACAAGTTTATCAACTGTTTTATCACCTTCAAGACGGTAAGAATTTGCGGGATGCGAAGTGATAATATTGATTTTCTTTTTCATGATAGGAATTTCATTTGCAGTTGTGATATCAACTTTGGTGAAATCTGCCATATTAAGATCAGCCATAATATCTTTCGTACGACCAATTCCGATAAAGCCACCTTCACCTGTGATAATTTTCTTATCTTTCAGTTCACGGTTGGTTCCAATCACATAGTATGCAGTATTCAACGCGATAGTTTTTGCATCTATATCAGCCTGTTTCTTTGCATTATCAGCGCTTAAATTATCAACATTCGAATTAAGGTCGGTAACTTTCACATTAAGATCTTTTACCTGAATGTTTAATTTGCCTAACTCGTCAGTCATTTGAGCAATCTGAACATCTTTTTCAGAAATTGATGCGTTTAGATTGTCAATCATTTTCTGCAATTGAGCAGCATGTTTGCCTGATTTGCTAAGTTTTGCTGATAGTTCAGCAACCATTTTGCGATTTTTCTGTTGCAGATCGTAGATATATTTAATATCACTTTTGATCTGTTCTTTACGAGAGCCTTTAACTTCACCAGCTTTGGCGCTCTTGTCAATCACTTGCTCTACTTGTTTGATTGAATCCAAATTTGCTTCAATCTCGTTAAAAGTTGCGACAAACTCTGAAATGTTTGAGTCTTTGTCACCTCCGACAGCTCTTAAGCTATCGTTTTGTGCCTGAAGGCGGTCAATTTTTTTCTGATTACAGCCGGATGCTAAGAGTAGAACCGGGATTAGCAAAACGTAAAAGAACTTTTTCATTTTTCGTTGATGTTAAATTAAAAATTAAAGTTGAAATTAATATAAATAGTTAAATATAGAAAATTATTAGCATTTATTAACTGAACAATCAAGGTTTTTCACACATTATAACAATCCAAGAGACTGTAATACAACTATTTTAAAAAAACCAATGTTAAGCATTTCTTAATTAGAATTTGCCTAAAGTGTAATATAACCTGAATACAGACTGTCTTTCCTGACGAAATAACCTTGCCTTGTGTACCCTGCGTTTGTTTAATAATTCTGAATTTTAAAATCTTTATTGATGTTACAAACTTAATGTAGTTAACAATGAAAAAATTACACAATTCCTATAAATACTTACATATTTCACACATTTTAATGCGCCAAAATCAAATTTCAGTACATTTTACTGCGTCTATCTTTCAACTCTTCGTTAGCGATGTATTCATCATACTCTGTTATCTTATCAATCATGCCCTTCGGTGCCAATTCTATCACCCTGTTGGCAATTGTCTGTATAAATTCATGATCATGAGATGACATCAGAACATTGCCCTTAAAATTGGTCAACGTGTTATTAAAGGCTTGAATAGATTCAAGATCCAAATGGTTTGTAGGGGTATCAAGAACCAGAACGTTCGCATTTCGGAGCATCATTCGGGAGATCATGCAACGCATTTTCTCACCACCCGAAAGGACAGTTGTTTTCTTGTAGATTTCTTCCCCTGAAAAGAGCATTTTACCCAGATATCCCCTGATATAGTTTTCACTTGTATCACTCGAAAACTGTCCGAGCCAGTCAACCAGATTGAGATCTGAATTAAAAAAATCGGAGTTATCCATTGGCAAATAAGCATTTGTTATGGTTTGCCCCCAAAAGAATGTTCCTGCATCAGGTTTATCATGGCCTGTGATGATTTCAAAAAGTGCGGTCATCGCCCTTGGATCGCGCGAAAGGAAGATCACTTTATCATCCTTCTCAATATTAAAATCAAGATTTTTAAAAAGCACCTCACCATTAATACTCTTAGTCAATCCTTTCACTTCAAGAATCCGGTTACCGGGTTCGCGATCGGGCATAAAAATAATACCAGGGTATTTTCTGGTTGAAGGTTGAATATCTTCAATATTCAACTTCTCAATCATCTTCTTACGACTTGTGGTCTGCTTCGATTTTGCCACATTTGCGCTAAAGCGGGCTATAAATTCAAGCAATTCCTTCTTTTTCTCTTCTGCCTTTTTATTTTGATTCTGCTGCTGACGCAATGCAAGCTGGCTTGAATGGTACCAGAAACTATAGTTACCGGCAAACAACTGAACCTTACCAAAATCAATATCAACAGTATGAGTACTTACCGCATCCAAGAAGTGCCTATCATGCGATACAACCAAAACTGTGTTTTCGTAGTTGCCTAAGTAATTTTCGAGCCACATCACTGTGTCAAGATCCAGGTCGTTTGTAGGCTCATCGAGTAATAGGTTATCAGGCTTTCCGAAAAGAGCCTGTGCAAGTAATACACGTACTTTCTCCTTACCTCCCAACTCTTTCATAAGCCGGTGATGATATTCCTCCTTAATTCCCAGACCGCTTAATAACATGGCCGCATCACTTTCGGCATTCCATCCGTCCATTTCGGCAAACCGTTCTTCGAGTTCGGCCGCCCTCATACCATCCTTATCCGAGAAATCGGCTTTTGCATATAAGGTATCCTTCTCTTTTATGATGTTCCACAATTCATTGTGCCCCATTAATACGGCGTTAAGAACTGTAGACTCCTCATAATCATAGTGATTTTGTTTCAAAACAGATAATCGCTCACCCGGACCAAGTGTTACTGACCCTTTTGTTGAAGCGAGATCACCCGAGATCAGGCGCAGCATTGTTGATTTGCCTGCTCCGTTTGCCCCTATCACCCCATAGCAGTTACCTGGAGTAAATTTCAGATTAACATCTTGAAATAAAGGCTTTTTGCCAAACTGAATTGCTAAATTAGAAACTGTAATCATTAAATAACTTCTTGAGATTCTTTAGAATAAAAAATCTGTGTTTAGATGGCAAAGTTAGACAATTCTTTTTAAACCTCGATGCCTGAACGGCTTAATAGTATAATGTTAACCAAAATATAATCTGAAATTGTTTGAATAATTCCAATTAAAAAAAATTGTATTTTTGGTTCAGAAAAAGTGAATTATGAATTTCATCGAACTTGCCACCCAAAGATCTTCTATCCGTAATTTCGAACAAAAACTGGTCGAAAATGAAAAGCTGCTTTACGTACTTGAAGCGGCAAGATTGGCCCCATCAGCAGTAAATTTTCAGCCATGGAAATTCATCGTTATCACTGAACCCGAGATTCTTAAGTCGATAAAAGCGCTTTATCATCGGGAATGGTTGGATACTGCACCTGCTATTATTGTTGCGATGGGCGATCATAACAAGGGTTGGCACCGAAAATCTGATGGCAAGGATTTTACTGATATTGATGTTGCAATAGCGATTGATCATCTGATGCTTGCAGCTACAGAACAGGGTCTTGGAACCTGTTGGATATGTAATTTTGATACGGAAAAATGCTGCACGCTTTTTAATGCACCCGACAATCTGGAGACGATTGCGCTTATTCCGATCGGTTATCCAGTTATGGAGTCTAAGTCTGTAAAGAAACGAGAGTCGATCGATCAATTCGTACAATGGAATAAACTATCGATATAACCTGGACATTGACTACGATCCAAATTGGAATTTCAGCTACAATTAGGATCAAACAAGCGTAAACAGCCCAGTAGATAAAAATTTAAATCAGATTATCGAAAATTGATCTGCATCATTTGCCACCGGAAACTTCGCCCTAAAATCGTTCAATTCCTTCAATGAAATATCGTAAGAGAGATATCCATCTATTGTTCGATCATATCCAGACAGCACTTCGCCCCTGGGATTAATAATTTGACTTTCACCAATATATGAGATATCATTCCCATCTTTTCCAACCCTGTTTACACCTGCAACATAAACCTGATTTTCAATTGCTCTTGCTTTCAGCAATGTTTTCCAAACTTCGTTACGCGAAGCGGGCCAGTTTGCCGTAAAGATCATTAAATCTGTGTCTTTTAAATTTCGACACCACACCGGAAAACGGACGTCGTAACAAATATAGAACGCTATTCTCCATCCATGAAAATTTACAATCATTCTTTGGTTCCCAGCTGTAAAGGAGATTGATTCACCTCCGATTGAAAAAAGGTGCCGCTTGTCATAGCAAGAAATTTCACCTGCAGGCGCGACAAATACAAAACGATTGTAATTCAAACTATTCTCTCTAATTATAAGACTGCCACCTATGGCAATACCGGACGCCCTGGATAAATTCAGCATCCAGTTTACTGTTGGTCCATCCATCGGTTCGGCCAGATTGCAGGCACGCATCGAAAATCCGGTTGTAAAAGTTTCGGGCAAAATTACAAGATCACTTTTGCCAGACAATTCCCTGATCTGCATCTCAAAATTCAACCTGTTTAGTTCAGGATTTTCCCATACCAGATTGACTTGGGCAAGTGTAATACGCAAAATATCTTTTGTTTCCATTTAAATCAATTAATCAAGATCATCGCCAACAATAAATCGTTCAGGATGTTTTCCTGTTACGCCTCTGTCTTTATACCACTGCCTGATTTTGCGAATGTCAGCATTCATGTCTTTTGTAAGCTCAACTTTGTGAGCCACTCCAATCTCCTTCCTTCCCCAATCAAACACGGCTAAATAGACCGGAATATTTGCTATTCTGGCGATCGTATGAAATCCGCCCTTCCATTGCGCAGTAGGTTTGCGGGTGCCTTCAGGTGCAATTGCCAAATGGATTATTTTGCGTCTTTTAATTTCAGCAACAATCTGCTTTAATGAACTTGCGCCTCTTGAAGTATCAATGGGTATGGCTCCCATCAGTTTGAGTAAAAAGCCAACCGGCCAAAAGAAAAACTTCTTATTTACCAAAATATTAGGAGTGCCTCCAACAGAGGTATAGAAGATCCATGAAATAACAAAGTCCCATAGTGAAGTATGGGGAACACCTAGTACGACACATTTTGGTTCAGGCAGAACACCTCCGACTACCTTCCATCCAAAAAGCCACAGAAGAAATTTTGTAAAATATCTCATTCGTAATTTATTAAAAAGCAAATAATTCTTTAGTCAGATCGCGAATAACTTATCTCACTAAAACTGTTTCAAAATGATCGGCTTTGGCATATTTTTTTAATAGGCTCACCGACTGTTCAAGTGTTTCAACAGTACAAATCTCGCCCGAAAACCCAATAATAATCATTAAAAATCTTTTGGTATCTGCAGTAACAGAAGTCCTCATAGAATCGCTCGTCGGCGAGCCAAAAGGAGATATTGCGTCGCGGAATACAGGAAGAAACTCTATATTCATTTCTCCCCTGCCAATCGCTTCATATGGCTCATCTTTAGCACCAATGTCAAACATTACGCTACCTGAAATCTTATCAACATCGTATCCTCCGATCGAAAAGCCGGACGTCAGCGAAACCAGGTTGAGCAGATCGACCACATTATTGATCCTGTAAAGTTGGTGTCCCTTTACCACCCTGCGCATCAATGCTTCGGATGAGAGTCGATACCTTGCCGGATCTTTACCACAAAGCCGGTAAGCAACGCGTGATGCCCTGATAGCTGGTTGGCTTCCCACTTCTGCAAGTTCCCCAGAATGTCCGATTGAACCGCAAGCGGCTTCAATTTCTCTCCACAATTCGCTATTTTCCTCCGAAATCACCACATCACACTCGATACATCCCAGTGTTAGATCGGGTAATATTTCTTTAATAGCCTGACTAATAATTATTTCCTTCATAACCTAATCACAGTTTTCAAAGGTATGTTACTTTTCTAAAATTAGAATTACTTTTGGTAAAAACTAAAAATATCCCTTATCTTAATGAACTTAAAGGGAAGTTCGGATACTTGAAATTTATTTGACCATCAACAATCATTCAAAGTGGACATCCCGTTTATAGATATTCATACACACCATTCACAAAATTCTGAAGAAATCATTTCTGTTCCGAGTTTTTTTCTCCAGGATGTAGATTCAAAAAATGAAATAGAAACACCTTTTTCAGCCGCCATTCATCCATGGCACGCCACAAAGTTTTCATTTGAACAGGTAAGTGCAATGCTCGAAAATCTGTCAAATCAACCAGGGTTAATTG
This sequence comes from Mariniphaga sp., assembly GCA_010906965.1. Classification (GTDB taxonomy): domain Bacteria; phylum Bacteroidota; class Bacteroidia; order Bacteroidales; family Prolixibacteraceae; genus JAAFHB01. The sequence goes on from JAAFHB010000012.1 coordinate 6,472, forward strand.
CCATTGGGGAAACAGGATTGGATAAGATTTGTACTGCTGATTACCAACAACAAAAGCTTCTTTTCGAACTTCAACTAAAATATGCAGAAAATCATCACAAACCAGTAATTATTCACGCTGTAAAATCGTGGAACGATTTCATTCCATTCCTGAAAAAGGCCAGAGTACCATTCATCTTTCATGGTTATTCAGGTGGAGCTGAACTTACAAAACAGTTGATCGATCTGGGATGCTTTTTTTCAGTAGGAAAATTGGTGCTCCAGATGGCGCCTCGTTTTCGCGAGGCTTTTCAGATAATTCCCCTCACTTCCCTCTTTCTCGAAACCGACGATTCATCGTTAGATATCAGGAAAATCTACAGGGAAGCGTCCGAAATTTTAAATATCCCATTAGATCAACTCAAAATTCAGTTGAACGAGAATTTCAAAAACCTTTTTCACCTGCAGGAATAGAAATAACGCTCCACTGCTTTTTTTTCAAACATCTGATATTCTACAATATAACTTTCCTTAAAAATTAACGTCCGTCATTTATTGCACCTCATTGAAAAATTACGATAAAATTTAAATTTATTTCGATTTAAATTTTGAATTTGACTAAAAAATGTTATTACTTTACACCAAACCGACAATACTGATTGACTATGAACAAGCAAAAAAGGTTTGCCGTAATACTAGCCGGATGTGGCGTAATGGACGGCGCAGAAATTCATGAAGCAACACTAACATTACTGGCCATCGCTAAAGCAGGAGGCAGTTATGAATGTTTTGCTCCGGATAAGGACCAAAGTCAGGTAATTAATCATTTGACTGGAAAACTGATGAAAGAAGAGCGGAATGTATTGGTTGAAGCGGCTCGCATCACCCGCGGGAAAATTAGAGCGCTCAACTTCTATGAACCCGAAAATTTCGATGCTGTCATCTTCCCCGGAGGTTTCAGCGTCGCAAAAAACCTCTCGACGCTTGCTTTTGAAGGAAGTGATTGCACGGTCGATCCCGAAGTGGAATTGGCGGTCATTGCTTCGGTAGAAGCTTCTATTCCAATTGGTGCACTCTGCATTGCACCTGCATTAATCGCCAAGATCCTTCCGGGTGCAGATGTAACAATCGGTAAGGACCACGAAACGGTAAAACTTATTGAAAAGATGGGGGGTAATCATCACGAAACAAATCATGCAGAGGTGATTATCGACGAAAAGTACAAATTAGTTACGTCGCCGTGCTACATGCTTGATGCACATATCCTGGATATTGCTGAAGGAACACAGAATGTTGTTAATGAATTAATTAAACTAATGTAAAAATGGCTGAAATTACTTCCAGCCATTTTTTATACAGTTTTATTCAGCGGTTAAAACTGATAACGTACGCTGAAAGCGATATTGTTTCGGAAAGCATCACCATGATTAATAATCCCTAATTCAGGTCTCAAATCAAGCGCTACCTGAATTCCGATTGGGAAAGAATACTCAATACCAACGTCTCCTGCTGCTGCAAGAAAAACACCGCTGTTATTTGTTCCTGTATACTTATTCTTATCCCAGTTCCACGAACCAATTCTTCCGCCAACTCCGGCATACCAGTTAAATCCACCATCGATATTCCAAACCCATTGATAGAGACCAGCTAAACCCCACGCATTATAATTATTGCCAGAGTGCATACCAAGATCAAACTCAAGTCTGTTCAAATCGCTGAGTGCATGTTGGTACGAAATTTCAGTTCCAAATCCATCACCACCACCCAATCTCAAACCAATGGCGTGTTGAGCAAGTTGAGCACTACCAATATTAGCTGATAAAATAAGTACAAAAGCGAACAATAATCTTCTCATCGTTTTCATTTTAAATTAAACAAACCACAATTTTCAATAATCATTTAATATGCGAAAATAAGAATTTTGTAACAATTTAATAAAAATATCAGTTGATCAATTGGCAATTAAATTTTTAAATCTTTGATATTCAGAATTCCAACTATCAGCATCCTGAGGATAAAATATCTTTGTCCCGAAAGAATTGAAAACCATCTGACGGATTTCACCGAGAGAAGAAACAGCACCTAAAGCTTTGGCTTGCATCATGATATTGCCAATCGCGGTGGCCTCCGTCGGACCAGCATAAACCTGCAGATTGGTGGCGTTTGCAGCATACTGGCACAACAATTCGTTGTTTGCCCCTCCCCCAATAATGTGAATTTTCTCAATTTCATTCGTGCTCACTTCCCTTATCGAATCGAGTGTTGCACGGTATTTTAAGGCGAGGCTTTCAAAGATGGTGCGAATAATCTCACCGTGCGTTTCGGGTTCCGGCTGACCAGTTTTCGCACAAAAAGCAGCAATTGCAGCGGGCATATTACCCGGATTCAGAAACTCACGTGCATCAGGATCGATCAGGCATTTAAATGGCTGCGCCTTTAAACTCATTTCAACCATTTCGGGCCACGAATAATCGTGTTCAGCCGACCATGTGCGGCGGCACTCCTGGAGTAACCACAATCCCATAATATTTTTCAGAAACCTGGTGGTTCCCTCAACGCCACCTTCATTGGTAAAGTTTAGTTGTTGAATCTCTTCCGAAATCAGCGGATGATCACATTCTATACCCATCAATGACCAGGTACCAGAACTGATATAAGCCCAGTTGCGGCCGGTTGCCGGAACCGAAGCAATTGCAGAAGCCGTATCGTGTGCGGCAACAGCAACTACCGGAATCGGAGCACTTCCTGTCTCTTTCTGAATATCAGCTTTGATAGTACCCAGTAAGGTTCCTGGTAATACAAGTTCCTCCATAAGATTGATATCGAAGCCGATGGCATCGAACAGTTTTTGCTCGTATTCGAGTTTACCTGGCTTCAAAAACTGTGAGGTTGAAGCGATTGAAAACTCATTTTTCTTTACCCCACTGAACAGATAACCCAACGCGTCGGGCATAAAAAGGATATCAGTCGTAATTTCGAGCAGTGGTGAACGATCGCGTTTATAAGCATACAGCTGGAACAATGTATTAAACTGCATCAACTGAATACCCGTCATCAGGTACAACTCTTTTTGGGGGATGATCTTAAAAACCTCCTCCATTGCTGTGTCGGTACGCGGATCGCGGTAGGCATAAGGCAAACCGACAATCATTCCGTTCCTGTCGAGCAAGGCAATATCAACTCCCCAGGTATCAACTCCCACCGATTCAGGTTGAATTCCAAAATCATGTATACATTTTTTCAATCCGGTTTTTAATTCCCCAAAGAGGCTGAAAATATTCCAGAAAAATGATCCATTAATCTCGACCATCTGGTTATCAAACCGATGTATTTCCTTTAAGCTTAATTTATGATCCGAAATAGTCCCTAATATTGCCCGGCCGCTTGATGCGCCTAAATCGAAAGCCAGAAAGTTCCGTGTTATCATTGTATTGTTTTGCAGGTTTATTTAAGCGTTGATGATTGATCTATTTTAATTTTTTCCAAAAATAAATGAATTATGGGTTTATAACGATATTCGTGCACAAAAAAACGGCTTTTAGCGTCTGTCTTTAGCAACTCTCGGCTAGTAGAATACAAATTGCCAGTAGCCAGCAGCCAGTTCACATCACCTTCCATAAAGCCATCCAAACAGGTATTACCAAAATACAAAAGAGATAAGAGATCAGCATCAAACTTCCGCTTTTCTGCTCATTGCCACCATAATTTCTAATCTGGATTAAAATGGCGATAGCAGGAGGCGATACAGCTTGAATAAGAATAACATCACTTAATAACGAATTGCTCTCCTTTAAATTCAAAAACATCATCACGAGCATAGTCACCAACGGAATAAACAAAAACTTCACGCCTAAAACACGGATTGTATCCGAAAAGGTTGGCCATATTTTCAATGAAATTCCTCCCAGAACTGCACCCAGAATGAAATTTGCAATCGGAACAGTTGCCGTACCAGTCAGCTCGACAGCGTTGATGACCATTTTTGGAATGTAATGATGTAATCCAGTAAGGACAAAACTAATTCCCAACAAATTGGCAATAAATGGCGGCGTAATAAACTGCCTCCACGAAAATTGCACCTGGTTGCCACCCGTGCTAAGAAATTTACCGACACTCCAAAGTATTGGATTCAGTCCCATAATGATTAAAAAGCAATAAAGTGCATAAAGGTCGAACTGCTCAGGATAAATGGCCTGACCGAGCGGTAATGCCAGATAACCTGCATTTTGCATACTCGCAATCGGCAATAAACTTCGCTTGGAAGAGAGGTCGTGGTAGAAAAAAAGAGTTGCAAACACAAGCCCGATCAGGATCAATCCGATTCCAACTAATGGTAAAACCCACCACAACGGAAAACTCTGAGGATCGAGTGTACGGACAATTTTCGAAAAAATCATCGCGGGTAGTAAAACATTGACAACTGTTTTGGAGAGACCATCCACATCACCCGGTTGGAATATTTTTGTGCGAACCAATGCTGCGCCTGCAAAGGCAATCAGCAATACCTGAACCAGCGCCAGCGTATTACTTTCAAGGGTAGCAAAAAATATTTCTGACATTTTTATTTCTTATAAAACAGCCGGCCCGTGATTAGTAATCCGGCAAAAACAAATATAGCGAAGACCATACTGCTGACTACAAGTTGCATTCCACCAGATATCACATGACCACTTGTACATCCACCCGCCATCCGGGCACCGAAAATAAGGATAAACCCGCCAAACATAGCCCAGAAAATACGCTTACCTGCACTGTTTCCTTTGTATTTTGACCAGTTACTGTGAATCAACCGGATTTTAAAATCTTTTTTCAGAAGAGAGATGATTAATCCTGCAAGAAATGATCCGCTTAGAAAAATGACTTCCCAATTGCCAGGCTTTGTAATCTTTGCAAAATATTCATTGTCAGTATTTCCTACCAACTGGTTTGCAAGATAAGGGAAAGCAGTCGAAGCGCCGATTGGCCGGTCCATACCAATTTTTAGGAAAATGATGCAGTTAAGGATGGCAAGTGCCACACCCGCAAAAATCCAGGTTCGGTCTTTTACTTTTTCAATTTTATGCACAAAAAAAGCGATCCCAATAAACAGAGCGCCAAACAGAATAACCAGTGAATAGAAGATAACAGGCGTTGATCCTGTGAATGAATAGAGTGAAAAAGTCCCAAGATCAGGACCCAATAACCCACTAATTGAAGGCAAGACAAGCGTGTAGACCAATCCTCCCAGCAATCCGCCCAACAGACCTGCCGCTGCATCGAGTGACCCTTCGCCCAGCGAGACAATCATTGTTCCCGGACAATAACCCAAAATTGCCATTCCGGCGCCAAAAATTAACCCGCCAATTACAATTCCGCCAACGATCAATGGTTTCGTATGATACGAAGCAAAACCCAGCCCAATTTCAATATTCAGGATGATCACCCCCACTCCGATCGCCAGCGCAATTGCTTTGGCAACTTTGTAGTTTTCAAGTGTTGCCATCCCGCTGATGGTGTCGAAACGGTTCAACTTTGCGCTTTGCAAAATAGCGCCAAACAGAAAGCCATAGAATAAAATCATGATTATCATAGTGTTCCTCCTAATTTCTGATTTGGTTAATCGGTGCCAAATTTAGGGAAAAATAAAGGGAATGAGCATTATAATCAGAAATATGCCAAATAAATATGCTTACAATTATCCGGATTTTTTAATGGCGAATGATTAACAATATTTTTTTGGTCCTTTCTCCCTGACGCCCCTTCTCCCCATCTCCCTTTCAATGGATTCGTAAACAAAAGGTGTTTCGGTTTGTTAACCTCTAGCTGCTGAATGGTAACAGCAGCACTATTATTCAACAAAAACTAAATTAAAAATGCCGCTACATCAACAATCGAAAACAAATCAAAATACGGTTTCGCAGACCGAAGAAAAATCAATCCGACACTTACTCGAGGATTTTAAAGCCAGTATGAAACGGGCTTTTCACGAAGAGGATAAGATCGATCAGTTTTGCAGCACACGCGGTTTACCTCCTGCTGTATTAAAGGAACTGATGTCGGAAAATCCCCTCGCACTTTGTATTCCAAAGGAGTATGGAGGATTCGGAGGTAGTGTAAGAGATAATATCGCGTTTGTTTCAGCCGCTTCGTACGAATCGCTAGCCTTGTCATTAACATTGGGAATCAACAATGCCTTGTTTATTCAGCCAGTTTCAAAATACGGACAGGAATCGGCAAAGCCAAAGGTCTTTAACCAGTTTCTGAACCATAGTTGCATGGGCGGTCTGATGATTACTGAACCCGACTTCGGCAGCGATGCGTTAAATATGCATACCTCCTTCATCGAAAAAGACGGTTTTTTTCACATCCGTGGAAAGAAACACTGGGCGGGATTAACTGGTATGGCCGACTTTTGGTTGCTGACGGCACGCAAAAAAACTGATTCAGGCAGCCTGATGCGAGATATCGATATGTTTATCTGCGATGAAAATGCACCGCAGCAAAAAATCGTTGTAGAGGAATATTTCGAGAACCTCGGACTCTACCAGATCCCTTATGGCCGAAATCACATCGACGTGTTGATTCCTGAGGAACAAAAACTGATTGCCCGTACAAATGGCATTCAAATGCTTCTCGACCTGCTGCACCGGAGCCGGTTCCAATTTCCGGGGATGGGACTCGGTTTTATAAAGCGCATTTTGGACGAAGCAATCACGCATACAAAATCGCGGCTGGTAGGCAACAAACAACTCTTCGATTACGACCAGGTTCAGCACCGTTTGACAAGGTTGCAAGCCAATTTCACGATCTGCTCCGCGTTTTGCCTCAAATCGGGTGAGATTGCCGGCATCGAAAACGATTTGTCGGCACTTGGGCTCGAAGCGAATATTACCAAAAGTGTTACCTCCGATATGATGCAGGAATCGGCACAATCATTACTTCAGCTTGTGGGAGCTAAAGGATATAAATTGAATCACATTGCAGGACGTTCGGTAGTCGACAGCCGTCCTTTCCAGATTTTTGAAGGATCGAACGATATTCTTTACCATCAGATTGCCGATTCAGTACTCAAGCTGATGAAAACAGCTAAAGAGAAAAGTGTATACCAGTTTTTAAAGGGATTTACAACGCGGGCTGCCGACCGGATTAAAGACCTCGTGAGTTTCGATGTGGAAGCGCCACTTGTACAACGGAAACTTGTCGAATTCGGTCAGGTAATCAGCCGGATTGTTTCGATGGATCTCGTCCTGTATCTCGGAGAGAGCGGATTCAGAAAAGACCTGATAGATAATACGGTGATCGTTCTGAAACAAGAGATATCCACCCTTTTAAACACCTTCCATTTTGCAAATAGCACGCAGGTTGTTGTCGATTATGATGAGAATAGTTTCTGGCTCGACTTTTCGGTATAATAATAAGTTTCTATATGAGAATAATGAAAAACCGCTTCAATTTGAGGCGGTTTTCGTGTTAAATATGAGAATGTGAGAATGATGTAAATCTAAAATAGAATTGTGTAACATATCGTTGCGAATAAAGGGATAACCTTGCATCTATTATTAATGCAATTTAAAATATGAAAAGCATGAAAAGAATTAGTTTTTTATTATTAATAGCGATTGTTGCAATATCGGGATTTCTTGTAACATCGTGTGAAAAAGAAGCGACTGAAACGAATATGATTATCAGACGATGGACATTGGAGTCGAAGACGATCGTTGGTGTTAATGTTGCAACAGATTGCGAAAAACTGTCAGTATGGAACTTTAAATCGGATGGAACTTATGCGACTTACGATTCGTGCGACAAAACACAAACAGGTACCTGGAAATTGGCAGACGATGCCAAAACGTTAACATTGGATGGTATCACTGCCTATGCAGTAGTTGAAAGTACGATTAGTAAACTTGTAATTGAATTGCAGGTAGGCACCACCGGATTAACAAGATGGTCATTTAATTGATCGATAATTACAAAATAAATTAAGGCTGTCTGAAAAGGCAGCCTTTTTTTCAAACAAGACTGTTGGTTTTGAGGGTTCGTCTTCGACCTTTTTGCGTAACTGTGCCATAAAAACCCGAAGGTACTGGGTCTGTTCAACGTAACCCATCCCCCACACTTCTTTAAGGATATATTGATGCGTCAAAACACGTCCTTCGTTTTTGGCAAGGAGTGCCAACAGCGAAAATTCCGTTGAGGTTAGTTTGATTAACTCGTTATTTTTTCGTGCAGTATGGTTCGCCAAATCAACTGTTAAAAATCCCTTATTCATTTTCCTTCGAAAAAGAAAACAAATAAGGGATTCAGAAATATGATTAAGTAAGACGACTATTTATATGTCAAAGCATCTAGTGTGAAAAGCTCTGAATAAAAAATTGTTCATTGTTCATTGTTAATCATTATCTTTCGAATAGCGTATTCAGTAATCCGCCACTCCCCTCTTTACGACTGTTAGGTCCAAAGGAACTAAGCTGTGCAATTAATTTTCGTATTGGCATCGATTGTAACCAAACTCGTCCGGTTCCGCGTAAAGTGGCCAGGAACAATCCTTCACCGCCAAATACCATCGAACGTAAATTACCCGCCTGCTGGATATCGAAGTCAATCGACTGTTCGAAAGCTACCACGCAACCGGTATCAACCCTTAAAGTTTCGTTGTTCAACCTGCGCTCGATAACCGTTCCGCCTGCATGAATAAATGCTTTACCATCACCGGTAAGCTGCTGAAGAATAAAGCCTTCGCCTCCAAAAAATCCGGCACCTAATTTCTTATTAAACCGCATCGTTATTTTTGTCCCCAAAGCGGCACACAAGAAGGCATCTTTCTGAACAATGATGGTTCCACCCATCTGACGTAAGTCAACAGGAATAATCGTTCCGGGATAGGGCGCTGAAAAAGCAACATGTTTTTTGCCATATCCCTGATTGGTAAAATGTGTAATAAACAGCGATTCTCCGGTGATTACCCGCGAACCTGCCGATAATAGTTTGTCAAAAAAACTGGCTCCCGGATTGGTTCCATCCCCCATTTTCGATTCGAAAGCAATACCGTCTTCCATATAAAGCATTGCTCCCGCTTCTGCAATAACGGTTTCCTTCGGATCAAGTTCAATTTCAACCAGCTGGACATCATGCCCAATGATTTTGTAATCAATTTCGTGTGATTCCATAATTTGAGTTTTTATTTTCCTTTAGCAATTAAGAATTCTCAAGCGCCTGAAACGATGCATTCATCTATTTGTATAGCGACACAGCAAATCATTACAAATAAGCGGTTAACAAACTACTATTTTTCTTCCAAATATGCTTTTGTTGTTTTAACTGAAGCGTAAAACCCAGTGAATGCAGCCAAAAAGCTTTTTTGAACTTCGGCGGCTTTTACTGTCTCGCCATTGATCCCAAGGTCCCTGGTAGCACATGCGTCGGCGATTACTGTACAGTTAAATCCAAAATCTTTTGCTGCCCTGACTGTTGCATCCACACACATATGTGTCATCATCCCACAAATAACCAGATCGGTAATTTCTTTACTTTTCAGGTATTCCAACAACTCTGTCTCCCTGAAACTATTAGGATAGTGTTTGATGATGACTTTTTCGTTCGCTTTCGGTTTTACATTTTCATGAATTTCTTGACCTTTGGTAAGGGGCAGGAAAAAGGTTGAATTTGGTCGTTCAGCAAGATGCTGAATATGAATAACCGGTAAATTATCTGATCTGAATTTTTCAAGGATTTGCCTGGCATTTAGGCTTGCGGCCTCAGCACCGACAAGAGGCATCCTCCCCTTTTCGAAATAGTCGTTTTGGATATCAATGATTATAAGCGCTTTATTCATAACTTTCATTTCAGGTTTTTGTTGACTGAAGCCCAAAGTTACAGAAAGCGAAAATAAAACCAAGAGGAGAGAAAGATATTTCTTCATCGTATTTTTAAATTTAAAATTTCAGGATTACAAACTCAGATTTTATTTTTTTTGAGTTCCAAAATAACCTTCTTTAATCGCCTGATTTCAAAACCGCTAATTAGAAATTGAGCAAGAAATCCATACGTCAATAAGTTGCTGCCATAAGGGTAGTGCTGAAGCTTAAAAAACGCCCCTATCAGAATTATCATACTCGAAATTATTAGGAGAATGTTCATTAGTTTGTCAACGGTCGTTGTTTCCATAGATTTTATTTTATATGATCAAGAAAGCTTATTAATTAATTTTCAAATAGTTAAAAATACAAATTTATTTTTTTTGAATTTCCATTCTTTGCCGCAATCAAAGCATTTGAAAACCGATTTAAACCTGGAACTACTTGTTCCCATCATTAAAAACAGGTTTAAAATTGCGAATAAAATTGCTGCTATCGCGCCAACCTGTCTATCCTTTATAATATTCGCTGATTTGCAAAACGGACAGATTTTTTGATCGGTGGTTTTGATGAATAAAACGGTTTCAATCTTACTTTCAGGTTCGCTGTCCGCTTCAATCAGATATCCCCCTTCCTTTAACAATTGAATTCCTTGTTCATAGTCCGATTCCCTGACTAATAGCTTTACTCCACCAATGGCACTTGGCAGATAGCTGATAACCTGAGTGGTGAGTTCATCTTTTAGAAAAGTCTCCACGCCATTGGCTTCGAGGTAACCTTTTACCTGATGCGCTTCATGCGTAAAATTAAATGCAATTAATACAGGCCAGTTTTCCATAATAAGTCTTAAAAAATTTAGATATTATTTGAGCGCTAATTATTTGTTTTAAAACCTTATTCAATTTTTATAAATTGGTCATTATAAAGTCCAACAAGAAGACTATTTCCCTTATTATCAACTTTTACACCTCCATATTTGGCCTTTTCGTATTTACCCGATTGCCCCTCCTCGAAAAAGTAGGATTCGGCCCCAATGTTAATATCCCAATTGCCGGCAGTGTATTCTATTAAAAATTCGTCTGGCATTTTGGGCGATATTCCCTTTTGTAACCTGACCATATGTGCTATTCCGATTGAATCAAGTTTAACAACACAATATCCGCGTTTAGAGATGCTGTCGGCTTTAATATTCGTTGAAATATCATAACGTAACCTCATAAAATCACCTTGCATAAGTGATCGCGGATCAATCGGAGCTAACTTCAATAAAATTAATTTGCCGTCAGACAATAAAGCCTCTTTTTTCACAACTGAATAATTGAAATATCCCAGCAGTAAAAACAGGTTGATAAGGATAATGCTCCACTTAATTTTTTTCATCGGCCCTTAGTTTTTTGGATGTGAATAAAAAGAAGATGATTAGCAAAACTCCGGTGGTGAAAAGTAGCAAAGACTTTGTCAATAAGCTAAAATTCAAATCGTAATAGTATTGACCGACGAAATAAATGAACGCGATGATACCTGTAACGAAGCCTGTTTTGTAATTTACAAAGAAGCAAAGCAGAATAATCAGCAATGAACCCGATATGGCAGGTGAAAAAGCCGTAGGTATAAGTAGCAAAACACTTAGAATATAAATGATGGTCGTCCGTTTCCGATCGTCAATTTCAAGAATTTTAAGAATCAGGAAAACAAGATAAATGACCGCCGGAATTATAATTACCGACGATAGCCAAATAAAATCGGCATCCATTTTAACCATCCCCCGCTTACCAACAAAAGCCAATCCTGCCAGCAGCGAAAACAGAAGTCCCAAACGAAGCGGGTCGTACAACCGCGATAATTTTTTACCTGCGGAAATGATCTTCGCTTCTTTTAGAAAACAATAGGTTAAACACAATGCCATCAGAATATTGTAAAAATGCACCAAATCGAAGGCATCATTTATAACAATTAAAGACAGAAGGCTTCCATTGATAATAAGAACTGATATAAATGAAAGCATGTAACGCTGGGTGATGCTGATCGATACAGCAGCAATAATCATAAACAATACTGGTAATATATTCTTATCAACCTTAAAATGGGAGATCCCCAAAGCCAGCAAACAGAAGCCAATGATATAAACAGATATCGCCGAAGTATCAAGTATTTGTCTTTGATACTTTCTGCTAATATAAATAGCGCCTGCAATGAACAAAACGCCGAAGAGAATCAAGCCAATTTCTGAATTGTATAACCCAGCTTCCAGTAAAAACCCAATAAATGAGACTGTTGCCAGAAATCCACCAGCGATTGAGAGAATTTTGATCACGAGACCCGATTTTTCCTCATCGATTCTTTGATATTCAAGCGATAGCGAATTTTCATCGGCTACAAATCCATAACCCTCCGATCGACGGATCAATTCAAGTTTATCGTGTATATTATGAATGTTATTCATGATCCCATTTTTTTTGAATTCCGGTTAGAAATCTGATAACCATTGTCACACTCACAATCACAAATACACTCACAAAAAGCCACATAGCCTCGTCCTCCGAGATTTTGATCAACAGAGAAGTCAAAATGATGATCATGCTAAACGGGATGATCGACAGGTAGAATCTGCTTTTTATAGTCAGACCATATTTAAGACCCGCGGCATAAAGCGCAATCGTCGCCAATTGCAAGATTACAAACGAAGATTCGAATTGGCCGTGAATACCTAATGAAATACCAATGGTCGAAAAAGTGACGGAGGCCAAAGCAACTGACTTTGTAAACCATCCCGGCACTTTAAAAGCCCTTTTTGTTTCAGCGCAATAAAGTGAAATAGCCAGAAATGAAATATTTAAAAGGAAAAGCAACGTAAAAATCAAAACCGTTGACCAATCATGTGCAACCTGTTGGGAATAAAGAATAAAAGTAGTATTAATCAGTGTTAAATAGATCAACCACAAAGGAGCATAATTTGCGACAATTACCCAAAGCGATATAAAAATTGTCCAACCCAAAAAGAAGTCGTAAGCGTTCGCACCTGTCTGGTAAATCTGGCCATAAACGGCAAACAGGACACCAACAAGCACCGAGGTTCCGGTTAGGAAGATGTTTTTTATTTCCTGGTTGAATTTCGAAGATAAAACGAACAAGGTCAATACTAAAATTCCCCCTTCAACCATTCCAATTTTTATAAATTTATGCAAACCAGACCAGTTGTAAGCGAAGAAAAAGACGATTCCTGCTATTGTAAATCCGGCACCTATACTTATTAACAGGATATTAAGAAACTTCCGCCATGCCTGAGGTGTTGCATAAATATGCTTTACTAATTCATGCTCAACTCCTTTCTCAGACCAATTGCTGTACCTGCTGATCAGATGAATATCGTCTCTGTCCATAGTTTAGATTGCGGTATTTTATTATTTAGCTTAAGAGAACGCAAGATAATATTACTTTTATCCATTCAAAACTATTACAAACATTATTTTTCAAATGAAGACGATACTTACTTTACTGTTTGCAATTATATTCAGCACCGTATTTTCGCAACAGAAATCATTTAAACCAGGGGCAATCTGGCCCGACAATAACGGCGTTCACATCAACGCTCATGGCGGAGGAATCTTATTTCACAAAGGCATATACTACTGGTATGGTGAACACAAAGTCGCGGGTAAAAATGGTGGACTTGCCATGGTTGGTGTTAGCTGCTACTCTTCGCGCGACCTCTATAATTGGAGAGATGAAGGAACGGCACTGAAAGTAAACGAAATAGACTCACTCAACGATATTGCCAAAGGTTGTATCCTCGAACGTGCAAAGGTGATCTACAATGCCAAAACCAAAAAGTATGTGATGTGGTTCCACCTCGATCTGAAAGGTAAAAATTATGATGCCGCCCGAAGTGGTGTAGCGGTTAGTGACAATCCTACGGGACCATTTACCTTTGTTAATAGTTTCCGGCCCAATGCCGGTTACTGGCCGGTAAATGTTCAGCCTTTCCACAAAAAACCAGTTGCTTCAACTGTTAAGGAAAAATATTGTGGTGGGAAAGGATGTCTGCCTGCACCTCCCGATTCGTTAAATATTCTGGGCCGCGATTTCAAAGGGGGACAAATGGCACGCGATATGAACCTTTTCGTCGATGACGATGGTTCGGCCTATCACATTTATTCTTCGGAAGAAAACAGTACAGTCCATATTTCCAAACTTACAGACGATTACCTGTCATATTCCGGACAATATTTCAGGGTATTCTCCGAAAGGTACATGGAAGGAGCTGTTCTGTTTAAACGCAAAAGCAAATACTATATAATTGCCTCTGACTGCACAGGCTGGGCACCAAATGCTGCACGATCAGCCGTTGCAGATCAGATTTTTGGTACTTGGACTGAACTCGGAAACCCATGTGTTGGAGAAGGTTCCGACCTGACGTTTAAATCTCAAAGTACTTTTGTGTTGCCCGTTCAGGGGAAGAAAGACACATTCATTTTTATGGGAGACCGTTGGGCAGATAAAAACCTGATCGACAGCCGTCATATCTGGCTTCCCATCAAGTTCAATGAAAAAGGAAATCCAATTTTGGAATGGAAAGATGAATGGAGCCTTTGAGAATAGAAAACAGGTATTTGGCATTGGTGAAAATACATCAAAATCTGCAACAAGCTTTAAATAATAAAACTAGTTAAATATCAATACTATGAATAGAGTCAATTTCATAATTCTATTAGTTGTGGCTTTGGTCTTGGTTCAGGCAGGCAAAGCCATTGGAATCGATAAAATCAAACGAACAGAAACATCGAAAGTAAAAATAGGGCTCAACTGCTATTCGTTCAACCAACCATTAATGGCCAAAACGATGACGGTCGAAGAGATGTTCCGGATCAGTGCATCTATCGGTTTTGAGGCTGCTGATCTCACAGGCTACTACTTCTCAACCTATCCTGCGGTTCCATCTGATGAAGAAATCTATAGGTATAAAAAGTGTGCCTTCCAGCTTGGACTCGATATCAGTGGAACCGGGGTGCGCAATGACTTTACACTGGCCGATCCCGAAAAACGGAAACTGGAGGTTCAACTTATAAAAGACTGGATTATCGTGGCTGCCAAATTGGGCGCACCTGTAATCCGCGTATTTGCAGGTAAAGGAATTCCCGAAGGATTTACGAGAAAACAGGTGGTCGAATGGATGGGAAAAGACTTACAGGAATGTGCCGATTTCGGAGAAAAACATGGTGTGATGGTGGGTATCCAAAACCACAACGATTTTCTGAAAACGGCCGATGATGTGGAAGAAATCCTGCAACAAGTTAAATCTGATTGGTTTGGCTTGATTCTCGATATCGGAAGTTTCAGAACCACCAATAATCCATACAAAGAGATTGAACAAGTCGTTCCCTATGCCATCAACTGGCAAATTAAAGAGACGGTTTTTATTAACAATGTGGAGACGAAGACCGATCTGAAAAAAATTGCGGCTATACTGAAAAACTCAGGATACCGGGGTTATATCCCCATCGAAACGCTTGGCGCCGGCGATCCGAAAGAAAAAGTCACACGGTTTTATGGAGAAGTTAAGGAAGCAGTTAGATAAAGAATGACATGGAGAGGGTGAGATGAAGAGAAGATGAACAAATTTCAGAACGGGCCACAACTCCTTTGATTAAAAGTTGACCATTCCATGCGCTGCACTAGCGAAGGCAAAAAAGATTTAGAATGGATGAGAAAATGGAGAAATGCCATTTGAATCATTCTGGATGTTCATTTTGTCTGGTCAAATACCCACGATATTAGCAAAATATTTTATGTTTTTTATTGATGTGCCGTATATTGGCGCACCAACCCAATACCTTTACATCCGAAATCAAAATATAACTGCTATGTCAAAGAGAGTTTTTTTCAAACGTTATTTGTGGCTATTCGAAGTGATCAAGAACAATAAGTTTATCACATTCAGCGAAATCGCAGACAAATTCAATAATTCAGGCTTATGGGAGGATGAAGAAGCAGGATTTTCGAAGCGCACATTTCATAGGGACCAGATGGAAATCTTAGAACTGTTTGGAATGGAAATTAAATATAATTCTTCTCGCAAAGGGTATTTCATTGAAAGTGAATACTTATCGCCCAATATTGGTCTATTGATCGATTCTTATCGTTTTATTAACACCTACAAGGCATTTAAAGATGTTGATCGTTTTATTTGTGCCGAACCACGAAAAAGTGGTAGTGAACATCTGATGATGATGCTCGATGCAATTCAAAACCGAAAAAGAGTTGAATTTACTTATCGCAAATATGTTGATGAAAAACTGGAACATCGCACTATAGAACCCTATTTTGTAAAGGAGTTTAAGAATAGGTGGTATGTAATTGCACGTGATAAAAAAGATTTAAAAGTAAAAATATTTGCCCTTGAGCGTATTGAAAAAGATCCGATACCTGCAAGCCCTTCGGCCAGCTTTGATCACCCTCAAAATATCACTCCTGAAAACTTTTTCAAAGATTCTTTCGGCATTTTCAAATTAGCTGTTGAAAAACCTGAAGAAATTGAACTTTCATTCAAACCTTTGAAAGGCAGATTTATCAAATCTCAACCACTCCATGCTTCTCAAACTATTATCAATGAATCGGCTACAGAATTAAGAATAAGACTTAGATTGCAAATAACTCACGATTTTATTATGGAGTTGCTTTCGCATGGAAACGAACTTGAAGTCATTAAACCCAAAAGTCTTAAGGATAGGCTTATTAATGAGTTAACTTTAACATTGGAAAATTATATATCATGAACGAAAAGGTATTTATTCTTAAATCCTGGTTTCATTTGGAAGCCCATCCGTATCCTGCAAATATTTTTCCAAGAATTGAAGGAGTTTATAGTTCTCTCTTACAGGCTCAAAACGAGATATTAAAGTGTACCAAAGGTTCTTCCTTGATTGATTCAAGTTCCGAAGGTCCTTGTGCTAAATTTTATATTATCGAAGAACACCATTTTGACGAACCATTTCATAAAACAGAACACGGTTTTTCGGCTGCACCCTTTCAAACCTGGACTTATTTGAGCGATGGTCAGCTTAATCATCAATCACAACGTATTGATCAAGCATATGTTCCACAAAAGAAACAATTCCATGTTGGAGATTGTGTTGAAATCGTTGATATTTTTAGAAATTTACTGGTTGCCGGAGTAGTTTTTGAGACGCCGACTACGCAAGAATATCTTGATTCACTTAGGCAGCAATACAAGAAGCGCCTCGCGGAAAACAAAGATAGCAATTGGGAAATTTATCCAATCGAACCCTTTTCGGTTGGACAGCATGATTTTTATCAAGTTGCAACAATGCAGGGAAATGTATCTAATGAACCTGGTTACGTTTTTCCAATATCAAAGCATTTTTCGGATGAAGATCGGATAACTTTACACAATGTGATAAGTGCAAGAAAGAAGTTGCGGGCTTCTATAAGTCATCATAAACCTTAACAATCAGCATAATGCATTGATTTAATTAATTTACTGACACTGTGCCGCAGTTTGGCGTAGGGCTGCAGTACTTTAGAATTTGAAACTAAATATGAGTATATATGGGCTTCAAATTGACTTACAAAAACCGGTATACCACTAAAGACCAATACAAAGCCCATGTTTGTAATAAATTTATCGGTTTTTCGGTTGCAGGAAGAGCGACATGGCAATATGCTGAGGATGCAAAAGCACAGAACCTCCCTGTTAATTCCGGACAATATTGTGAATCCGACATCGTTTTTGTTTCAATCAATGGCAAAGGTTATGGAACATCTGAGAATTTCGAAAATGCAATTAAGGAAATTGATTTAGCATTGAAAGCCGGAGCAACAATTATTACGGATAATCAAATAAATGCAGAACGGAAATATAATAACCACGCCTTTGGCGAAATTGGGTTACGTAACTTCTTAATGATCAAATATAAATCAATTAAAAAGTTGGACATGAAGCCACTGCCTTATACAACCTGGAAATTATTTGACTGCTCCGTACTAAGAAAAAATGCACATGAAATATAGACATTCTCATTTGTGTGAGGATCTTGAAACTCTCAACAAATCAATTCAAAGAATTGAAATGGAGATGCGAGCGGA
This sequence comes from Mariniphaga sp., assembly GCA_010906965.1. Classification (GTDB taxonomy): domain Bacteria; phylum Bacteroidota; class Bacteroidia; order Bacteroidales; family Prolixibacteraceae; genus JAAFHB01. The sequence continues at coordinate 24,389 of JAAFHB010000012.1, forward strand.
ATACATCCGATTACGGAATATCCGCATATACCGGAATATGCCCAAAACGGACATAGAAACTAAGGAGCGTTTAAATGTCCTGAACGAACACCTTATCTTACTTGAAGAATCAGTAATTGAACGATGTAAAGAACAATACCTGATCATGATAGAAAAGCAAAAAAACAACGACGTTTTTCTTTCTGAATTTGAAATAAATGTGGAATTTGATTTTAGTGGGCCATACATGGAAGATGCTCTAAATAGTTGTTCGGATTATGGATTTTCAAATGAAATGGTTACTCAACTGGACGGCATTGATGGTATTGAAATCGCATTAGACAGAAGCCCCTTGCAAAACTGGAAACCATCAAACAGTTTTAGCATCAAAGACGAATGTTGGCTTTACTTTATGCTTTTCAATCACTGTCACCTCAATGTTAATGCGATTCTTAGCATTACCGGTTTGGGGGCAGATGTAAAGGTGAAAATGATCAATCGCACCGAATATTTGAATAATGTGTGGATCAAACAAAATAAATATCGAGATCATGAAGCCATCTAAAAGACTTACAGAGTTATCACTGCAATTTTATCAACTCAAAAGACAACAAAGGGAATTGATTTCTGAGATTGAAACACTACAACATGAATATTTTAAAACTCTAATTGGAGACAATAAGCTCAACGCTGATGAATTACATAAATTTAATGAACTTAGAAAAACTATCGCTCAAATCCTTGGAGTAGTTACTTCCATGGAATCAAGCATTTGCAAAAAACTTGATAAATCGTTGGATAATAATAATGAGCGGTTTTTGTCAGACTATGAATTTTTTATCAGTCAGCAATTTTGTGGCCGGGCTGGTCGCCTTCCATTAAAACTCAAATCAATGAACAAACATTGCAAAATTTATGAAGATCACATCTTGATCTATAATGATTATAGTAAAGAACCGGAAATTGAGCATATAAACTGGAGGGAGGAAGAGAAAGCGGACAAACTATACCGCAACATTCGGCTTATCGACAGTGTAGATACTGAAATTGAAGTTTGGTATCAGTTTATGCTCGATTATCGAAAGGGGAAATGGGTAAAATGCTTATATCCGGCTAAATGCTACATAGGAAATGAAAAGAAAAATATAATAAGGCACATTCAATTTTAAAACAAACAATATTATTATTTTTACAATGATTTCCGCAAACCGACAAATGAAACAACAATTCGATGATGAGAATTCAAGAACAATTAATAAATGATGATTCTTTCACTGCTATCGATTTCGAAACCGCCCAAGGCAAGCGATTTAGTATTTGTCAGGTTGGTTTGGTCAGAGTTGTTAATGGTAAAATAGATGACGAGGTAAACCTTTTGGTGCAGCCTCCTGATAATTACTATTGGTCTAACTTTATTGATATACATGGCATTACTCCTAAAATGACCGCTTTTGCCCCAACTTTCGATAAGATTTGGAATAAAATAGAACATCATATTTCAGGTCAAAACGTCGTAGCCCACAATGGTTTTTGTTTCGATTTCCCTTGTATTTCGCATACACTAAGTTATTACAATATTGAACCACCCGATTTCATCGGCCACGACACTTACAAAATTTATCGCTCGAACCTGGCTTCTCTCTGCCAAATTCATAAAATACCATTAAATCATCACGATGCATTAAGCGATGCAAGAGCTTGTGCATCTTTATTCTTAATGCATTTAAACTCACTAAAAAAATAAGTTATGATTGAAATTATTAAAAATGCTTTTGTAAAAGGCCTCAGAAAACGTTATGACAATATTTTTGAACAGTATTATCCCGCTCACAATAGTACAGGATTTACAGAGAGAAATTTAACATGTCATTTTGCCGAGGCATTAGTTATTGATTTAAATGACAAGGCAGCATTTATTTGGTACGAAGCTCCATTACCACGTCCAGAAAAAGGCAAATGTCCACATATTGATGCTGTAGTGTTCTCCAAAACCAGAAACGCTGTGTTTTTTATAGAAGCAAAACGTTTAGGCGACAAACCTAAAGGAAAAATCAAGGCAGTAGCCAAAGATTTAAAAAGACTGTATTCTAATGAAAAAGTGATTGATTTTAAGAAAGAAAATGAATTCAATAATAGAGATTTCATTTTACAGAAATGGCATAGTAAAGATATAACGCAATCTAATCAAAAAGTACAGCAATATGTAATTTGTATAATGGATTTTTGGAAGAACAAAAGTTTTTCATTTGGAAAAGTTGAAGAATTACTGATAGAGATGAACAAATCTTTTAGCCCTTTAGTTAATGAAGACTTTACTGAAAAGATTATTTCGTTCAATATTGATCCTCCTCTAAGTGAATATTCCATATTTTTAACAGCTTTTAAAATTGAAGATACAACCATTTAGATAGAGTTTTCTAACTTCCATTTTACTATTAGATTATTCGATCAATTGGATGATCAAATGACAAAACCTTTATTTCGGGGTGTTCTATTAAAGCCATTAAGAATGCCCTTTGCTCCCAGGAATTCATTTTGTCGATTGGCCGAAGTTCGTTCTTCGGCCAATCGATTTTGTCCCATTTGGTAAAAACATAAATCACATTAGTGCGAATTAGCAGAGGACTAACAAACTTATTGAAGTAAATAGAAGGCAATAAGGCACAAATTAAATTGAAATTGTACTGCGAAAGCGAAGGGATAAGTGATAGAAAACGGAAGAGTGTGAATGGGAAGATTTCAAATAACAGGCGGCTAGTTGGAAGTAACTGACCGCCTGTTCCGTTTTCTCAAATCTGCGAATAATCTAATGGTACAAGGAAAACTTTATTGACCACACTAACTGTGTTGGCAAATTCTGTCTTGCTTTTCAATACATTCCATTCAGGACTATCACCGAATTTCTTCCAGTTTGCTTTCCGTTCATCCATGTCCTTAAATTCCACCATATACATTAATGCAGGCATTTGAGGTCCGGCCAGGATTTCACCAAAAAAGACGCTGCGTAGTCCATATTTGTCAAATATTGCAATTTCTTCACTGTTAAACATTTTAATCTTGCGCTGGGCGGCATCCTCATTATTACTCTCGTAAGTACGTAATTCGAGCAGCCCCCGATCTTTCGTTGGCATACGCAATTGAGGAATTGCATCGAAGGCTTCGAGCAGATAAGTTTCAAACCGGGTGAAAGTACCTAACTCAGCAGTCGTTTCAAAATAGCCCTTCGCTGCATTCAGAAATCCGCTGTCCTTCCAAAGCTCTTTTTTGATCGCCTGATATTCAACCATTGACGGATAGATAACCAAATAGTAAATTACAGGAGGTTCAGTCTGACCATATTCACCAAAAGCGCCGACTTTCACCCCTTTCGTTTTCAGAAACGGGATAAGTGCATCTTTGTAAAAACCGTCAATTTTGGATTTTGCGCCACCATTTTTAAAATGATAAACTTTCCATTCATAGATTTCTTTTGATACAGGAGGAGTTGCTTCCGATGCCATTACAGTTCCTGTTGCCGAAGCTGCAGCCACGATAGCTGATGCCTTGATAAAATTTCGTCGTTCCATGGTAAATTTGAATGTTTGGTGTTGATTTAATATCCGACTAAAATATAAAATATCATTGTAAAATACCAATTTCAAAGCAATCTTATCGTGATTTTAAATTTACATCCATATATGCAGAAATATGAATATATTTGTCCGTTGAATAGAAAATCATAATAAAACACGTTTATGAAAATGAAATTAAATCTCTTAATTCTGCTTACAGCAACAATCATGCTGTCAATATCATGTAAACAAAAAAATAAAGCCGACAAAAATCTGGCGCCAAATGTCCATGAAGTTACCGCCGAAGAGGTGATACAATCCAGTAACTACACCTATGTCCGGGTTACGGAAGATAGCAAGGAAACATGGATTGCCATTTCAAGACAGGAAGTTGAAAAAGGAAAATCCTATTATTACGAGCCAAGTATCGAAATGACAGATTTTGTAAGTAAAGAATTAAAAAGGACTTTTAAGACCATTCTTTTTGTCGACAAGTTTAGCGATCAGCCGATTACGAATGTTAAACCTGCAATGGATAATTCATCAAAAGGGAACCAACCTGCAATTGCGAAAGAAGGCATTAAAGTTGAGCCGGCAGAAGGAGGTATTACAATTGCTGATCTTTATGCGAAAAAAGATTCGTATGCCGGAAAAACTGTAAAAATCAGGGGCGAAGTAGTGAAATACAATGCTGAAATTATGGGAAAAAATTGGATACATCTTCAGGATGGCACCAATAGTAATGGTTCTTTTGATATCGCCGTTACAACCAGCGATGTTGCAAAAGTTGGCGATGTGGTAACTATTGAAGGTTCTGTTACGCTGAAAAAAGACTTCGGAGCCGGTTATTTTTACGAAGTTATAGTTGAAAACGGAAAGTTGATCCCACAGATGTAGTCTTCCGACCATCAACGATTTAGATATAAATCCCTCATCGTATTTGCTTTGAGGGATTTTTTTGTCTCCGATTTTTGTATTTTAGCCCGCAATTAGTACATAAATATGAAAAACGATCTTCCGTTTAAGGAATTATCACAGTCTATTGATGGCGAATTCTATACAGACAATATCCACAGGATTGTCTATTCAACCGATGCCTCCTCCTACCGCGAATTACCGCAAGCTGTAGTTCTTCCGCGGCACAAAGAGGATGTTATTAAAGTCCTTGCTTTTGCGCGTGAACATCGTACTTCAGTAATTCCCCGGGGTGCCGGGACTTCTCTCGCCGGACAAGTCGTGGGAGGCGGAATCGTGATCGACATCTCAAAATACATGGATCGCATCCTTGAATTCAACAAAGAGGAACGTTGGATCATCGTTGAACCCGGCGTAAATCTTTCTGAATTAAATATCTACCTTAAACCATACGGCTTACAATTTGGCCCCGAAACCTCAACCACAAACCGGTGCCGTTTGGGTGGAATGATTGGAAATAACTCCTGCGGCCTCCGTTCACTTATCTATGGAAGTGTGCGCGAACACGTTCTCGAAGTCGCAACATTACTGGCCGACGGATCGGAAGCCATATTTGGTCCGCTAACTAAAGCTGAATTCGGAGCTAAATGCGCATCAAATCCTAATAAACTTGAAACAAAAATTTACCGTCAGATCAGGGAAGTTCTATCGAATGAAAATACCCGGAATAAAATCACGGAAGTTTATCCGGAAGCTGGTGTTGCGCGCCGGAATATGGGGTATGCTGTCGATTTTCTGATGAATACTGATCCCTTTACGGGCAATGGCAAAACTTTCAATTTTTCGAAGTTGCTTGCCGGCTCCGAAGGAACACTTGCTTTTACAACTTCCATCAAATTAAATCTGATTCCCTTGCCACCGAAAATAAAATGCGTGGTTCCGGCCCATTTTTCGTCGCTCGAAGAGGCGCTTTACGCCAATGTAATTGTTTTAAAACACCATCCTTCGACGATCGAACTGATGGACGACATCATCATGAACTGCACAAAAGAGAGCCTTTCGCAACGCGAAAACCGTTTCTTTATTGAAGGCGATCCCAAAGCGATTCTGATGATAGAATTTACAGCCGACACACGCGATGAAATTGAAACGGCTCACGCTTCTATGGTGAAAGAACTCACAGAAGCGGGATACGGCTATCACTTTCCGCTTATTTTTGGCGACGACAATGTGAAGAAAGTGTGGGAACTCCGGACGGCCGGATTAGGTCTTCTGTCTAATATTCCGGGCGATAAAAGGAGTACTACTGTAATTGAAGATACGGCGGTTGCACCCGAAAAACTGCCTGCATATGTTGCTGAATTTAAAACTATCATTGCAAAATATGGCCTGAATTGTGTCTTTTATGCACATATTGCAACGGGCGAGTTGCATTTGCGGCCGTTGCTGAATCTGAAAGATGCAGACGATCAAAAAATTTATGCCTCTCTTGCCCAGGATGTTGCAGCCCTCGTTAAAAAATTCAGGGGGTCGCTGTCGGGTGAACATGGCGACGGAAGGCTACGTGGTTCGTTTATCCCGTTTATGTATGGCGATGAGATCTATAACCTTTTCAAAGAGATTAAACATACCTGGGATCCGTGGAACGTGTTGAATCCCGGAAAGATTACCGATGTTCCACCGATCACCCAAAACCTCCGGTTCGAATTAACAAACCGTTATCCTGAGATTCCAACTTCAACCGACTTCTCTTCGTCGCATGGTTATCTGCGGGCGGTGGAACAATGCAACGGCTCGGGCGACTGCCGGAAATCGGAAATCATTGGCGGTACGATGTGCCCGACTTATATGGCAACGCGCGACGAAGATAAAACAACGCGTGCCCGTGCCAATATCCTGCGGGAATTCATGCACCATTCCGACAAAGCGAACCCATTGATTCAAAAAGAGATTTATCAGGTACTCGATCTTTGTATTTCGTGTAAGGGATGCAAGGGGGAATGTCCGTCGAATGTTGATATGGCCAAAATAAAGGCCGAATTCCTGCAGCAATATTACGACGCTAAAGGAATTCCTTTCAGGGCAAGACTGATCGCTTATTTGCCCCGTCTGGGTAAACTCGCGATGGCGATGAACCCTGTCACAAACTTTTTTCTGAATCAACCATGGCTTAACAGCATGATCGGTTTTCATACAAAGCGGAAAATCCCTGGATATTCCAAACAAAGTCTGCGAAGCTGGGCCGGAAAACAATCCTATCAAGCTGGTGTTAAGGGGAAAGTTTACCTGTTTGCCGATGAATTTACCAATTACCAGGAATCGGACATCGGGATCAAAGCGATTCTGCTTTTAAACCGTCTTGGATATGAAGTTGTGATTCCGAAACATCGCGAAAGCAGCAGAACCTTCCTGTCGAAGGGACTGATTCGTGAAGCGAAGAAAATTGCAACAGATAATGTATTGCTGTTGAAAGATATCATCACATCAGAGACGCCACTTATCGGAATTGAGCCTTCTACGATTCTTACCTTCAGGGATGAATACCCTGAACTGGTCGATCAGCAATTGCAGGAAACTGCGGTTGAACTCGGAAAAAATTCACTCTTGTTTGATGAGTTTTTTGTCCGCGAAATGGAGAAAGGAAATATCACATCGGAGCAATTTACATATGAGAAACGAGAGATTAAACTCCATGCCCACTGTCAGCAAAAGGCGGTCGCCTCTTCCCTACCGACCCGACAAATGCTCTCATTGCCTGAAAACTATACGGTTCAGGAATTAAAAACAGGCTGTTGCGGTATGGCCGGATCGTTTGGATACGAAAAGGAACATTACGAACTTTCGATGCAAATCGGGGAAATGGTCCTTTTCCCCGAAGTTCGTAAAAGTGCCGAATCAGTTACAATTGCTGCGCCAGGAACAAGTTGCCGGCATCATATCAAAGATGGAACTGGCAAAACGGCCATTCATCCGATTGAAGTGATGTATGAGGCAATAATATTTGAATAAAAGGCACTCGGTTAATTGAATTCCATTTTTTGGGGATCTTGCCGGTTGTCAAATATCCTCAAAATGTTGATAAACTCTTTTGAATATTTCTTGTGAAGAACTTTAGTTTCGTTCGGCAACCACGGTCATTTCGATATTGCCTTCATTAACAGCCACAGCATCGACCAGGTAGGAAGGAACAAGACGATCTCCGTTACTAATTGTCGATAAATATGGTTCTAATGGTTCTTTCTTTGCAAGATGAACTGCAAGTTCAGCAGCGGTAGATGCCATTGTTTTAATCCTTTTGAATACCGTCACTGATTGGTTTCCTTTCATTATTTGCTGAATATTTGGTACATCAGCATCCTGACCAGCAACTGCAACTTTTCCTTCCAGTCCACGTTCTTTCAACGCTTTAATAGCTCCAAGTGCCATTGCATCATTTCCGCAGATGATCGCATCAAGTTTGTTGTCTAAGCTATCCAGACCTGCTATTGCCAGACGATAGCCTTCATCGGTTGTCCAATAGTTAGCAAACTGCCGAAATGCAATATTGATCTCTTTAAGCTCAACCAGGGGTTGTAAAATATTGAGCTGGCCGATGTAGAGCATTCGGCTGTTGTTATCGTTTGGAGGACCGCCTATTAGTGCATAATTCCCTTTCGGTTTAATTTTTGAAAGGTATGAGGCCTGAATTTCACCCACCCTCACATTATCCGTGGATACATAGTAATCCAATCTGCAATTATTGATCAATCTGTCGTAGGCAATAACCTGAATACCTTTTTCATGAGCGGCATTTACAATCTTGGCAGCAGTCTTCTGGTTTACAGGAATTACCACAAGTACCTTTACACCTTGGTTAATCAGCCCTTTGGCTTGTTCCAATTGCATTTCTGCATTATTATCTGCAACTTTAACTATTGGAACACCACCCATTTGTTTCACAGCATCGACAAAATACTTCTGGTCATTTTTCCAACGTGGAGATTCAAAACTGTGAATAAGGAACCCAATTTTAGGGTGCTTGTTAGAACAACCGGTAAAGATTAACCCTGCCAGCAGTAAAAATGAAAAGATAGTTGTTTTCATTTGAAATTTGATTTTATGAATTATTATTACTGGAAATAAATAAAAATCAATTACTTATGCAATAGCTACGGAAAACAAAGTGAGATTTGTTTGACTTTTGGAGTTAATTTTATAGCCAAAGTTACAGAAGAATTCTAAGAAATGAACCGATTAAGCAATAATTTTTTCATAAAAGTTTACCGTTCCACTCGTCATAAAACTGATTTAGAAAAAGGATCATAAAATCGTGGCGTTGTTCTGCCAAATTTCGCCCCATTTTTGTTTGCATCTGATCTTTCAATAACAATAGTTTTTCGTAAAAATGATTGATAGTTGGCGCATTGCTCTTTTTGTAATTTTCAAAATCGGTATGCATCTCCGGCTGAATTTCAGGGTCATAGATTCCTCTTCCCCGATTCCCACCATAGGCAAACGTCCGGGCGATTCCAACAGCACCGATTGCATCCAATCTGTCGGCATCCTGCAATGCTTTGCACTCAATATCATTGGTTGAGGTATTTACTCCAGCACCTTTAAAACTCACCCCTTCAATAATATTGCAAATCCGCTCTGCAACATTTTCCCCGACATTACAGTTTCGAAGCCAGGTTTTAGTTTTTTGTTCCTCACCACCGGCTTCAATAAGCTTCCAATCATCAATATCGTGAAGCAATGCAGCCAGCTCGACAACAAACAGGTCTGCTCCCTCGGATTTGGCAATCATCAATGCCAGATTCCGTACACGATGAATATGCCACCAATCGTGACCGGATGATTCGCCTTCAAGAACCGATTTTACAAAATTCTCAGTCGCTTTCAATAAATGTTCGTTTTCCATAAATTACAGATTTAGTACTTATTATCAATTGAGTTAATCATTAATTGCAGCCAATAACCAACTACCGGCATTTGAAAACGATCAACAAAAAAACTGCGATGAAGGTATAAAAAGAACACTAAAAGATAGAACATAAGTGATTATCTTACATATTTATTAAATTTAAAATGGACTAAAGGGTTACGATTTAGCTATATTTGTAGCGGAAAGAATTTTTAATGATGGAAAAAGAACTCACCGGAAAATGGGCGCAAGGAGTCATCGTCCGAAAGGAAATTGACAAATATCTAATTGATGGTAAAGATTTTATAAACGAAGAAGATATATTTTACCGTCTTAAAAAGAATGTAAATCCTGATTCTAAACTGATTCATGATATACTTCAAAAATCACTTTCAATTAAAACCCTTGCCCCTGACGAAACTGCAGCTTTATTGAATGTTACTTCACCCGAAATATGGGAAGAGATCTTTCAGACAGCACTCAAAGTGAAGAAAAAAGTTTACGACAACCGGATCGTATTTTTCGCACCGCTCTATTGCTCAAATTTTTGCGTAAATAATTGTGCCTACTGCGGCTTCCGGGAAGCTAACAACCGCGAAGTTCGACGTATCCTTACACTCGATGAGATCAAACGTGAAACCAGTTCAGTTTTGAATGAAGGTCACAAACGATTGATTCTGGTCTTTGGTGAACACCAACGTTCGGATGCCGATTATATGGCAGCAGCTGTCAAGGCTGTTTATAGCGTTGAAGAACCTGCTCCTATCTCTGGTAAACGCTCCTCCATCCGGCGCGTGAATATAAATGCAGCTCCCATGGAGATGGCCAAACTGAAACTTCTCAAAGAGGCAGGTATCGGTACTTACCAGGTTTTCCAGGAAACCTATCATCACGAGACTTACCGGAAGGTACATCCTGCCAATACACTTAAAGGTGATTATCAATGGCGGCTTTACGCGCTTCACCGCGCTATTGATGCAGGGCTTGACGATGTGGCTATAGGTGCGCTTTTCGGATTGTATGACTGGCGTTTCGAAGTAATGGGAATGTTATATCATACACTTGACCTTGAAAGGCAATTTGGCATTGGACCTCATACCCTTTCATTTCCACGCATGACTCCTGCATCAGGTTCCGCATTAAGTGCAGACTCCCCTTATCATGTTTCAGACGAAGATTTCAAGAAATTGGTAGCGGTGTTACGACTATCAGTCCCGACTGCTGGCATGATCATTACTGCCCGCGAAAAAGCTGAAATCAAAAGAGAAGTAATTCAACTTGGTTGTACACAGACTGATGCTTCAACCCGCATTGGAATAGGGGCATACAGCGATCAGAAAACAGAAAGCGACCTCGATAAAAAACAGTTCACAATTGGTGATCCACGCGATCTGGATGATGTTATTCAGGAAGTTGGCAAATTGGGATTTATTTCTTCCTTCTGTACAGCCGGCTACCGTTGCGGGCGGACAGGCGAAACCATTATGGGAATGTTGAGCCATTGCGAAGAAGGCAAGTTCTGCAAACTGAATGCCGTGTTAACCTTCCGTGAATACCTGACCGATTATGCTTCAGAAGCAACACGCGAGATCGGAGAACCATTGATTTTGAAAGAGATTCGCGAGATTGAATCAATGGATTACTTTAAAAATAAACCTCATCTTTTACAAAAATTCAGAAGTGAATACAGCGAAATTTTAAGCGGAAAAAGGGACCTGTATTTATGAGGGAGCGACTTTACAATGGAGAGTTCAGGTGAAGGAAAACGAGAAAGAGAGAAAAGCAGATATTGAAAAGCAGCTTGTAAACCGACATATTAACAAACAACAAAAATGACTGATTGTATGAATTTAAGGAAATTAAAACTAAGCATTCTTTTTCTTGTATTTGCATCCTTATGTGGTGCGCAGGATTTTCAGGTGACTTCGCCCGATAAGAATATCAGTGTCACAATTAAAAACGGGGATGAACTCACCTATTCAGTAACATTTAACGGCAAACCAGTGATTCTGGAATCGGCTCTTGGTTTCGAATTTAAAGCTGAACCCATTATGAATAAAGGGTTTGCTGTAATTGACAAGCAGGAACGAACTATCAATGAAACCTGGAAACCAGTTGTGAAATCAAAACATGCCGAGATCGTCAATAATTGCAACGAACTGCAAATCATGCTGAAAGAAAAATCGGGATTGATGCGTCAGATGGAACTCTCTTTCCGCGCGTTTAATGATGGCGTTGGCTTCAGATCTAAACTTTATAGGAGCGAGAAGAATGGTCACCGTCAGATTACAAAAGAGTTAACAACCTTTACAATTCCGGGTAATCCCAAAGCATGGGTTGTTGAGTATGGCGGTTATTCCAGTTCGAATGAATCAGAATTTTTTGAACGTCAGTTAAGTTATGTCTCCGACAAAACGATTGCAGGAATGCCATTTTTGATGGATTATGGCGACAAATGCTGGGTAGCGATTTCCGAAGCCGATATTAACAACTACCCTGCATTCTATATCGGAACAAACGGCAAACCGAATGTCCTTATGACTAAACTGGTTCCACTTCCCGGTGAAGAGGAAACAGGTGTTAAAGCACGTTTCGATGATGAGGTTTACACGCCATGGAGAGTTGTGATGATTGGCGATACTCCCGGAAAACTCATAGAATCGGAGATTGTCCAGAACTTAAACGCACCATGCGCCATTGCTGACCCGTCGTGGATTAAGCCCGGAATGAGTGCGTGGGATCATTGGTGGAGTGGCGAAGTAAAAATGGAGATGCCTGTTATTAAGCAATACATCGATTTTGCGTCGCAGATGGGATGGCCATATATGCTCGTCGACTGGCAATGGTACGGGAAGTTTAATACACCCGAAGCCGACATCACCAAATGGGCTCCGCAAATTGATATGCCCGAAATCATCAGTTATGCAAAATCTAAAAATGTCAAGATCATCCTATGGCTCTATAACAGCGATGTCAACCGTAATTCAGCCTACAAAAAAGCCTTCCCATTGTATCATAAATGGGGCGTTGCCGGAGTAAAGATCGATTTTATGGATCGCGATGATCAGGATATGGTGAACTGGTACCGCGAAATCATCGAATGTACAGCAGAAAACCAGTTACTGATCGATTTTCATGGAGCATTTAAACCGGATGGAATCATGCGAACCTATCCGAATATGATTACACGTGAAGGAGTGATGGGAAATGAATACTATAAGTTTTCGGAGAAGATGAGCCCGGAACACAATGTGAAACTGGCATTTACACGCATGCTTGCCGGACAGATGGACTATACACCGGGTGCTTTTCTGAATGTGACCAAAGAACAATATAAGAATCAAACACCTGCAGTTGTATGGAATACACGTGCTGCAGAACTTTCCAAGTTTGTTATTTACGAAAGTCCGCTTACCGTAGTGTGCGATCATCCCGACAATATTCTGAATCAACCCGGAGTCGATTTTTTGAAAATCGTTCCTACAACCTGGGACGATATCCATTTTATTGATGGTTATCCGGGAGAATACGTAGCCATTGCTAAAAGAACAGGTAATGATTGGTTTATAGGCGTGATGAATAACAGCAAAGAGAAAGAAATAACGATTAAATTAGATTTTATTTCAGCAGGAGAACATGCGATTGAGATCTGGGCAGATGCCAAAGATGCTAATAAAGCACCAAAAAATATGAAGATCTCCTCACAGAAAGTAAAATCCGGCGATCTTGTAAAAATTAAACTGGCAAACAATGGTGGATGGGTAGCACGAATAACAACGCTTTAGCTAAATGCCCGAATAGCGGCTTGCAAATGGCTACTGGATTCTGGCAACTGGTTCGCGATCAAATGGAATTTTTATTTATTTTGGAATATAAATTCGATTTGAAACAACCAAAAGCCAGTTGCTAACTGCCAATAGCTATTGGCCATATTACCCAAACAAAGCATTGTCGCATAATTAAATAAAGCATTCTGAATGACATTTGCCCGCAATAAGCAATTCCGAAAATTTTGTGCTTACGGTTTCCTGAAAAATCTCCTCTTTTTCGAGCCTTTTCTGATTCTGTTCCTGCGTGATGCCGGGCTTAACTATACTCAAATTGGATTACTAATTAGTTTCCAGTTGATTACTCAAAATATTCTGGAGATTCCTGCCGGGATTCTGGCCGATTCGATGGGCCGACGTCGTACTTTGATGGCATCATTTGCGTTTTATATCGCAGCTTTCGTCTTCTTCTTTTTCAGCTATGGCATTTTAGGCTTTACAATTGCCATGTTTTTGTTTGCGTTGGGTGAAGCACTTCGCACAGGTACGCATAAGGCAATGATCTTCGATTACCTGAAATTGAATGGATGGCAATCGGAAAAGGTAGCCTATTATGGCATTACAAGAGCCTGGTCACAGAGAGGTTCCGCTATATCGGCATTGCTGGCTGCATTTTTTGTAATTGCAACACGCGATTACCGGATGATTTTCATTATTTCAGCGGTACCATACCTTATTGATTTAATACTTGTTGCGAGCTATCCCGCAGCGCTCGACGGATCGAAAACCGGATTTCATCTGGCCGAAATCAAGGTTAATTATTACCGGAATCTGAAAGAATTTTTCTATTCTTTCAAAAAACCCGGTTTGCTTAAGACCACGATCAACAATGCTATCTATTCGGGATATTACAAAGCAGTCAAAGATTTCCTGCAGCCAATCCTTGCCGCTTTGGCACTTAGCCTGCCCGTGATGATCGGGTATTCCGATGAACAGCGCAGCGCTTTGGTCGTCGGAGTTGTTTATTTTTTTATCTACCAGGCAACCAGTTATGCATCACGTAAATCTTCAGCGTTTTCGAAAAAAACGGCAAATCTTCAACAAGCCCTCACCATTTCGCTTTGGACAGGACTACTGGCAGGTATTATCAGTGGAATTACCTATTATGCTGGTTATCCGGCCATAGCGGTTGCCTTCTACATTATCATCTACCTGATTGAAAACCTACGAAAGCCAATTGCAATCAGTGAAACGGCAAATCAACTTGATACAGATATTCTGGCGACTGTTCTCTCGACTGCATCGCAGTTTGAAACACTATTCGCAGCGCTCCTTTCCGCCATGCTGGGCATTATTGCCGACCATTTTGGACTGGGAATCGCCATCGCTTCAATTTCGGTATTTGTGTTGATCACTGCACCACTGTTTATTGTCCGTCATTCTTCCAAAAACCCTCCTTTCAACTGATAATATGAACTTACCAGGCTTTGATCCCGAAATTCTTGAGAAACGCTTCCCCTACTTCGAAACAGAACTGCGTCAGGCAATTGGTGTTGAAGGTAGAATTGCAGAATTGAACGAAGGCGATGAAATGATACGCGAAGGGCAATACATTAAATCGTTTCCATTGTTACTCGAAGGAGTTGTCAGGGTATGCCGTATGGATGAAGATGGGCGAGAATTGCTGCTATACTACCTAAATCCGGGTGAGGTATGTGCCATGGCATTAACCTGTTGCATGGGTCATACAAAAAGCAATATCAGGGCAGTTGCAGAAAGTAAAGTATTGCAGGTGCAAATACCGATTCCTTGCCTTGATCGGTGGATTGTGCAATTTCAAAGCTGGAAAGAGTTCATTATGTATGCCTACAGAAAAAGGTTCGACGAACTGTTGGAAACAATTGATAGTATTGCGTTCAAAAATATGGACGACCGACTGATCAAATTTTTCACCGACCGCTACCGCACAACCGGATCGACAATTTATAGTGGTACCCATCAGGATATTGCATTATTACTGAATACCTCGCGCGAAGTGGTATCGCGACTGCTGAAAAAGCTGGAACACGATCAGAGAATCATCATCTCGAGAAATAAAATCGATTTCACGTTGTTGGTTTCCTGAAGGAGACCTATCCATCAATATAAATATTCTAAAATCTACTTTGATTTTTCCTTCTTTTATTTAAATTTGGTAAGAAATTCCGAAAATCATCATTCTAATACCTGAAAGCATTCCTCTTTTCAATTACCAGCAATTAAATTTTCTGGAATCGTATCTTTTTTTCGTTGTGTTGTCGCTGATTTCAATAATAAACTCAAATAGTTACCATGGAAAAGCCAATCAATCAAAATGGATCAAATAAGTTACTAAAAATCAATGAGCAAGCCACATCCGGATTTATGCCTCTCAATCGGAGAAGTTTTGTCGGAACAATCGCATCAGCAGCGGCTGCAATAACCATTGTACCTCGTCATGTTCTGGGAGGAAATGGATTTGTGGCCCCAAGTGACAAAACCACACTTGCTTACATCGGGGTTGGTACACAGGGACTCCGTGAATTACTTCCGCTCCTGGATATTCCGGAACTACAAATCATTGCAGTCTGTGATCCGCAAAAGACAGCTACTAATTACCTTGATTGGGGAAAAAACGATCTACGGGATGAGATCCGTGAAAAACTTAAAAATCCCGGGTGGAAATCAGGCGGAGACAATACAATCCCCGGCGGACGAGACAATGGAAAATCAATTATTGATGAGTATTATCAAAAATTTCGTCCGGAACAAAAGCTTAATGGGTGTAATGCTTATGCCGATTTCAGGGAACTTTTCGAAAAAGAGAAAGACCTGGATGCTGTCAAAGTGATGACTCCCGACCATCTTCACGGACTTATTGCAACAGCAGCCATTAAAAAGGGAAAGCATGTTTCCATTCACAAACCGTTATCAAACAGGTTGCACGAAGGGAAACAGGTAATTGATTTAGCACGAAATAATCCAAAAGTCACAACTCACCTGATTCCATGGGATTACAACGGTTCAATGGAATTGGTAATGAAATGGATCAATGAAGGGAAAATCGGGATGCTTAAGGAGGTTCACAATTGGTCGAACCGTCCGGTCTGGCCGCAATACCCCACTTTGCCAACCGACTCACCTGAAATACCAAAGGACTTCGATTGGGATTTATGGTTAGGACCGGAAAAAGAGCGCCCTTACCATCCCAACTATACCAACATGGTCTTTAGGGGATGGTACGATTTCGGCGGAGGATCGATGGCAGATATGGGCCATTATAGTCTCTGGACTGTATTTAAAGCACTTGAACTTGAATCTCCAACCATTATTGAGCCAAATTTCAGCCATGTTTGTGGTTTGCGTGATTCGACCGCGTTCCAGATCAAAAACGACTTTTCATTCCCGATGGCAAGTTCTGTCCGATTCAAATATCCGGCTAAGGGTTTACGACCAGCCGTTGATTTAATCTGGTATGATGGTGGAATTCGTCCGCCTGTTCCTGTAGAAATATTCGAAGATAACAAGGAATTAGATCCGGAAGGGATGATGTTTGTCGGCGATAAGGGGAAAATTCTCGCTGGTTTTCATGTAGATAACCCCAGGCTGATTCCCGAAAAGCAAATGAAAGGAATCGAAACCTCACCAATCATCACAAAAATCGATAAACCTACGGGATTTCAACTTTTTCTGGATGCCTGCCGAAGCGGAAAACAGTGCCCTGGCAGTTTTACCGAAGCATTTCCAATCACCCAAGCGGTAAATCTCTATGCCGTTGCTCTAAGGGCTGGTCGCCTTCTGAAATACGATGGATCTGGCATGAAGATCACCAATGTGCCCGATGCCAATAAATACCTGTCGCGCGAATACCGGGCAGGCTGGAATCCGGATTCAATTTAAAAAACAATTAAACTCCTAATAAAAATAATATGAGCACTTTCAACAGAAGACAATTTATCGAAAAAAATTTGATGGGATTAGGTTCCATGGCTTTTTTATCCCAGCTCCCATTGACCGGCCACGCTGACATTATAAGTTCACATCCAAAACATCCGGTTGGATTTCAGGTCTATACCATTCGTGAAATGTTTGTAAAAGATTTTCCCGGAACTTTGAAAATGATGGCTAACCTTGGCTACCAGGGCGTAGAAATGTGTTCACCTCCTGGTTATATCACCTCCGGATTTGAACCGCTTGTAAAAATGAAACCAGAAGTTATGCGTCAAGTCATTACAGATGCAGGCCTGACATGCGAAAGTTCGCATTTCACATTCGGCGAATTAAAGGACAACCTTGAAGAGCGGATTGAATATTCGAAAAAGCTGGGATTAACACAAATGATTTGCTCAAGCTTCTGGCTTCCTAAAGAAGCTAAAATGAGTGACTGGTTAAAAGCCTGCGACCAGTTAAATGAAATTGGCCTAAAGACGAAGAAAGCGGGTCTTCAACTTGGATTTCACAATCATCATATGGAATTCGAAAAGATTGATGGAGAGCTGATTTACGATGCACTACTCAAACAATTTGACCCTAAACTGGTTAAAATGCAGTTTCAGGTTGCGGTGATCAGTATAGGTTACAAAGCTTCCGACTATTTTAAGAAATACCCGGGAAGGTTTATCTCAGCTCATCTGGCGGACTGGTCATCAACCGAAAACAAACAAGTAGCTGTTGGTAAAGGAATTGTAGATTGGGGAGAATTTTACAATGCGGCCGAAATAGGTGGTGTAAAGAATTTCTACGTAGAGATGGATATGGACAAGTTCAAAGAGAGCGTCGAAAATATTCATGCTATGTAAAAGAAAAAAACTTAAATAAATTTAAAAAAGCCGGTTATGTGACAAATGTTACTGACCGGCTTTCTTCGTTTCTGTTTATTTGTATCGTAAAATTAAATATCATGAAAGAAAAACTTATAAAATATCGCTTCAAAATATTGTTTGTGATCTTAGGCGGAATCGCAGGATTTCTGTACTGGCGATTTGTTGGCTGCACAACAGGTACATGTCCGATCACGTCGAACTGGTATGCAAGTGTTCCATATGGGATGTTGTTTGGATGGCTTGTCAGTGATTTAGTTAAACCCAATAAAAAAATTGAAATAAAAGATGAGAATCAATAAATTAGCTTCAGCATTAGTAATTCTTGCAGTATCAACAATATATTCATGCGGTTCAGGTGTTAAAGGAAATAACAGTGTCACAACCGGAAACGAACTTAAAATAGTCAACGATATGGGAAGTTTTAACGAAATCATAAATAGCAGCACCCCGGTTTTAGTAGATTTTTATGCCGACTGGTGTGCCCCGTGCAAAATGATGGCTCCGATTTTACAGCAGGTTTCAAAAGATATGGAAGGAAAAGTGAAAGTGATTAAAGTAGATGTTGATAAAAATGAAGATGCTGCCCGTAAGTATCAGATCCGCAGTATTCCAACAATGATCCTATTTAAAAATGGGAAAACAATCTGGCAGGGAGTTGGCGTTATGCAGGCCGACCAGATAAAAGCAATTATTGAAAAGAATAGTTAGATCGATTCATTATAAGTTATCAATATCAAGTCTTAAAATATTTTGGGTTGCTGGAGTTATTTTATAGCGATCATCAAGGCGGTGACCAATGATCCAAACGACCTGTTCACCGTTTGCCAAAATCCATACATTCTCCTTTTCAGGAAGACTTAACTTCGAATCGATAAAAAAATCGCTTATCTTTTTAAATCCATTCATTCCCAAAGGTTTGAAATAATCACCTTGCTGCCACCTTCTGATCAGCAACGGGAATTGAATATGATCACGATCAATGCAGGCTACAAACCGGGAATCAGAGATCTTGAATTTGTCATTTTTCCCAGAAACCGATATTTTGAGGTGAACCGGAAAAGCCAGCTCCTTCATTCCTTCTTCGAGGTAGAATTGCTTCCTGTTTTCGGGTTGAAACGGTGAAAGAATTAACGACTCCCGGTCACGAACCAACCTGTGAGATTGTGAGATAAACTGTTTGCCGGAACCTCCTTCGAGTGAGGCAACAATATCCGATACAACCTGACTATTGAATCCGAATGATTTCAGAAATTCGAAAAGGTAAGTTGGTAAAGGATCAAGCAATTTCAGTTCTGCAATTGATATAAGGTAATCATTTCCTTTCCGGAGTGCAACACGCTCCCAGTTCTGTTGAATAGCATGGTCACAGATTTTTGAAACATCTTCCAGGTAGCCCATTGTCTTGATCAATCCTTCGCGGAAGGATGGATTTAGCGTCTCCATAACAGGCAATAACGTATGCCTGATTTTATTTCGTTGGTAATCGAGACTTTGATTGGATGAATCCTCACGGAAATCAAGGAAGTTTTCGTGTCGGTACTTTTCAATTTCATCACGGGAAGCAAACAACAATGGCCGCACTATTTTGCCATTCACTGGTTTCATTCCGGTTAAGCCGGTTAAACCAGTTCCTCTTGCAAGGTTCAGAAAGAAAGTCTCGAGCTGATCGTCGCGGTGATGGGCAACGGCAATGCAATCGAAATGGTGTGTTGCCCGGATTGTTTCGAACCACTGGTATCGCAAATCGCGGGCAGCCATTTCGATTGAAATTTTATTCTCCTGTGCATAATCAGCTGTTTCGAAGGAAGTTTTAAAAAGAGGCACATCATATTTCCTCGCCAATTCACTCACCAATCGTTCGTCTCCATCCGATTCGACTCCCCTCAACCTAAAATTGCAATGGGCGATACCTACCGAAAAGCTGGCTTTATCGAACAAATCGAGCAAAACTACCGAATCAATACCACCACTTACGCCAACAAGAATGGTATCAGCCTGATTAAAGAGGTGGTTATCGTTTATATATTTGATAAATCGCTGAATCATATCTATATTAGGTAAAAGACATAGTCAAACTGATGTGATGACAGGTTTTCTCTTAGAACGTCACAAAGGAATCAGAACAATATCACCTTTTTTCATTATACCTTTCCTTTAAATCATTTAATGTATAAAGGTCATCCATATCTTTGAGGAATTCAAAGGCTTTTGATTCGGAAGTCAATTTATGTATTCCTTCCTGGATTATTTTATCATCGATTTTACTTAGCAAAAAATCTGCAAAATCATTTATCTCCTTGATTCTAGCGTCAGGTAATTGCCTAATTTTATTAAATGTATTATCAATTAAAACTTGCCTGTCCATAATAACTAATTTAGACAAATCTACAAATTTTTAGTCAATTAGGGTGAACGCTTAATTATGGCTATTCCCTTTCAATAATCCAACCTTTTCGACGATTTTAACAATTACCTCACATGCCTTTGCCATTGAAGGCGTTGGAATATATTCAAATTTCCCGTGAAAGTTATGGCCTCCTGCGAAAATATTCGGGCATGGAAGTCCCATGTAAGAGAGACGAGCTCCATCGGTTCCACCTCGGATCGGAACAATTTTCAATTGAACACCCGATTCATAGATCGCTTCAGCAGCAATGTCGACAATGTATTTTACGGGTTCGATTTTTTCACGCATATTAAAATACTGATCTTTTAGAGCAAGCTCGGCAGTTTTGTCTCCAAACTCACTATTTATCAGTTTTACAATAGTTTGCAAAAATTCTTTCCGTTTGTTATTCCCTTCGAGCGTAAAATCACGAAGAATAAATTCGATCTCAGCTTGCTCAACAGATCCGTTCAATCTCACAACATGGTAAAATCCTTCATATCCCCCGGTATGTTCCGGTGCTTCATTCGCAGGTAGCATAGCAATTAATTGATTGGCAATTAATATCGCATTTTTCATTTTATCTTTCGCATACCCAGGATGAACACTTGAACCGTGAATGACGATTTTAGCCCCCGCTGCATTAAAATTTTCATATTCGAGTTCTCCAAGTTCTCCGCCATCAATAGTATAGGCAAAATCAGCACCAAATTTCTCAATATTAAAATGATCCGCACCTTCGCCAATCTCCTCATCGGGTGTAAACGCAATTTTCACCCTTCCATGCTTTATTGCCGGATGACTGACCAGATATTCCATGGCTGAAACGATTTCAGCAACACCGGCTTTATCATCCGCTCCCAGCAAAGTTTTCCCGTTTGTTACAATCAATTGCTGACCAATATAGGCGTTTAATTCCGGGAAGATTTTGGATGAAAGCACAATATTTTCAGCCTCATCTAAAATGATATCACCCCCCGGATAACTTTCGATAAGTCGGGGAGAAACATTTGCGCCTGTAAAGTCGGGGCTCGTATCCATATGCGCAACAAAACCAACAACAGAAGTCTGATCCTCAATATTGGCAGGAAGTGTGGCATTAACGTAGCCGAACTTGTCAACTTCAACATCCTGGAGTCCTATATATTTTAATTCATCAGCCAGCGCTCCGGCGAATTCAAGTTGTCCGGCAGTACTCGGCGTAGTACCGCTCGCAGAATCGGAACAAGTATTATACCTGACATACCTCAGGAAGCGCTCAATAACTTTATTTTCCATGGTTAATAATTTAATTGAATCCTGATTGGACCTAATAAATTGATATCCAATATCATTGATATGTAGCTTAAAGTCAAAGATCTCTTGCAAAATCAATAATATTAAGCCATAGCAAAAATTCCGCCACGAAGTGGCTTCCACCGATTAACGCATTACTTCTACAAAGATTTTGCTGCTACGCAGCATTCTTAAGCAACATAGTTGCGATATCTTTGTAGATAAATGCTTTAAACTATTCAAATAAGCAACGTAGTTGCGAAATCTGATCATCGACTTAAACCGTCAGTATTGATCTAATATGCCAATGCAAAAATCACCCTGCGATGCGAAGGTTTACCTGTTACCATGCATACACCCTCTTCATCAGGTGCATCGAAAGGGATACAGCGAATGGTCGCTTTGGTTTCTTCCTTGATCTTAATCTCTGTTTCGGTAGTTCCATCCCAAT
>JAAFHB010000201.1 GCA_010906965.1 Mariniphaga sp.
GTGCTAATAAACGAGTTTTTATCCTCGTTTCGTTATGACTAAGTGGTATACTTTTCGACTGAAAAGTGGAGTACTTCCTGAGTGATATAAACAATATGCGGGATCTTCTCCCGATGCAAGAATTTTGATTTCCGGAATCTTGTAATTCTGGGTAATTAGCTGCACGTTTTTATCCTGGAACGTTTTCCCAATGACCAGATCATACGACTGAGTTTGGTAACCGATGTATTGAAACAAGATCTTCCAGTTTCCCGCCGGTAGTTTCAGTTCGTAATTTCCGTCGATGTTCGAAGTGGTTCCGGTTGACAATTGGGGTATATAAATATTTGCAAAGGGGACCGCATCGCCCTGTACGTCCGTAATTCGTCCTCGAATACCCTGCGCATAAACTGAACCGAATGAAATAAAACAAAATAAAAGAGTGGCTAAAATTTTATTGATCATGCAATAACAGGTTAAGAATTAGGATGAACAAAAGTAAACTATTTTATCAGTTTCAAAATAATGAGATTATTGATTATTTGATGTGAAAGATAGGTGTGAAGTTGCTTTACTTAAAAAATAAAACATTCAGATAATTCTATTCCTGAAAGAAATGTCCTGAATATCAGCATTTCTTTATGTAAAATTTTGAAAGTCTGTTTTTTATCGTTTCCTTTGATATTATTAGCATAAAACTTTAAACGACTACAAGATGAAAAATGGAAACGATTTGATCAGGGTTTTTACCGGCACCGAAGTTTTGGTTTATCTTTTGAAAGAAAGACTGGAAGAGGTTGAGATCTCAGCATTAATTAAAGATGATTATCAATCTGGCCTAACAGTTGGTTTTGTAAGTGGCGTTCCATCAGCAATTGATCTTTATATTCAGGAATCAGACTTAAAGGAAGCAGAACCAATCATTAATGAATTTATTCAGAACAACGAGGAATAGGATTGGAAACTTGCCCGGCAAAAGCAAGAATTGAAAGATAAATTTGAAAAATTGCTAATGCAATGCACAAATTATTTATCAGAAATTATATTCTTCAACCAAATTTCAGCCAGTTTTGGCCAGGTTTCGCCGGCAATATTCCCGGACCGCAAACCATAGCCGTGCCCGCCCTTTGCAAGAAGATGTAATTCAACAGGTACTTTCGAATCCCGAAGTGCTGTAGCCATTACCAATGCACTATTGCTGTAAGTATCGTCGGCCGTTGCAAAAAGAAACATGGGCGGTGTTTTTTTATCGACAATTAATTCCGGGGTTAACGCCCTGTTGGTTCCCATATCAAGATAAGCCGGATAAATCAAAAGTGCAAAATCGGGACGGCATGATAATGAATCTGCTTTATCGACTGGAGTATAAGTCTTCTTTGAAAACAGTGTTGCCGTCCTTGCTGATAAACTTCCACCCGCAGAGAAACCCATAATGCCTAATTGATCCGGTTTCAATCCGTAGTTGGCTGCACTATTTCTGATAATTCGAATGGCTCTTTGCGCATCCATCAAAGCACCTTCTTTTTTTTTCGGTACACGGTATTGCAGTACAAATGCTGTAAATCCTTGTTTCGTAAGCCAATCTGCGACTTCATAGCCTTCTAAGTTGATTGCTAGAATTTCGTAGCCGCCACCAGGGCATATAATCACGCCAGCACCATTATTGGTTTCTTTTGATGGTTTGAAGACCAGAAATGCGGGATTGGTCACATCGGTCAGCCGGATGACATCTCTTTCTTTATTTGGCGTCTGAACCGGCTCGTGTTTGCTTTCTGTTTCGCCGGGTACCTGGGCGGGCCAAAGGTAAACAGGTTCCGGATTCTGGCTATAGGTGTTCATCGACAACAATGTAATGGCAATCAAGGCAATTAGTTTTTTCATGGCTTGTTATTAACACCGTAAAAATACAAAATCGTTGTTATTAACAAAAAAAAACCTGCCTTTTCAGACAGGTTTAATTAATAAAGGAACAACAGGTAAATATTAGTCTAAATGTGGTCCGGCAGAAATTAATGCCTTACCATCTTCGGTGTCACAATATTGTTCGAAGTTTTTGATATACTTGGCAGCAAGTACTTTTGCTTTCGCAGACCATTCAGCTTCAGTAGTATAAGTATCGCGTGGATCGAGGATGCCAGCGTCAACACCATTTAAAGTTTTTGGAGCCACCAAATTCAATACCGGGATCTTCACAGTTTCAGCTTTATCGATTGAGCCATCGATAATTGCGTCAATGATCGCACGCGTGTTTTTCAACGAAATACGTTTGCCTGTACCGTTCCAACCTGTATTTACGAGGTAAGCTTTTGCTCCGTGTTCTTTCATTTTACTGGCCAAAACACTTGCATACGTAGTAGGATGCAGGGTAAGGAAAGCTTCACCAAATGCAGGTGAGAACGAAGGAAGCGGTTCGGTGATACCACGTTCTGTTCCGGCTAGTTTTGAAGTATAACCGCAAAGGAAGTGGTATTGAGCTGAATTTTCGTCCAAAATAGATACTGGAGGCAATACACCAAATGCATCAGCCGACAAGTAAATAATTTTCTTTGCGTGTCCAGCTTTCGAAGGAGAAACAATTTTGTTAATATGATAGATTGGATACGAAACGCGGGTGTTTTCTGTTTTCGAAGCTTCTTTTGAAAAGTCTGCAGTTCCGTCAGCCAAAACAGTTACGTTTTCCAATAACGCGTCGCGTTTGATCGCGCGCCAGATATCAGGTTCGTGTTCTTTGCTCAGGTCGATCACTTTAGCATAGCAACCACCTTCGTAGTTGAATACGCCATGATTATCCCAACCGTGCTCATCGTCACCAATTAAGTAACGTTTAGGGTCAGCTGATAAAGTCGTTTTGCCTGTTCCGGAAAGTCCGAAGAATACCGCAACATCGCCAGCTTCACCAACATTTGCCGAGCAGTGCATCGAAGCAATACCTTTCAATGGCAGGAAGAAGTTCATCAATGAGAAAATACCTTTTTTCATTTCGCCACCGTACCAGGTACCGCCGCAAACTGACATTTTTTGACCTAAATTGAAAAGTACGAATACTTCAGAGTTCAACCCTTGTTCTTTCCATTTTGGATTGGTTGTTTTTGAACCATTCAAAAATACGAAATCAGGTTCGCCGAAGTTAGCCAGTTCGTAGTGTGAAGGGCGGATGAACATGTTAGTCACAAAGTGAGCCTGCCATGCAACTTCCATCACGAAACGAACTTTCATGCGGGTATCAGCATTTGTACCGCAGAAACAGTCCACTATGTACAATTTTTTTGAGGACCCAAGTTGATCAGTTGTCAGTTTTTTGCAATGATCCCAAACATCCGTGTTGATTGGTCGGTTGATTGTTCCGTCCCACCACATGTCTTTTTCAGTGATCGCATCTTTAACGAAGTATTTGTCCTTAGGAGATCTTCCTGTGAAAATACCGGTATCAACAGATACAGCTCCCGAATCGGTAAGAATACCTTTTTCGAATCCTGTGTTTTTAGGATCCATTTCTGCCTGGAAAAGCTCCTCGTAAGATGGATTATAAATCACTTCAGCATTGGTATCAATGCCATACTTTAAAAGATCTGCATTTTTCATTGTAAGTAATTAAATTTTAACAATTTCAATAATGTATTGATTTTCTCGGCACCAAAGATACCCATTTCACCCTGCACTAAAGAGGATCAAATATTAAATTAAGATCATCAATCACGGCTTAGGAGGTTTTCCTGTACCTGAAAATGGCTAATCCGAACATTGATACAGCAAAAACAGATAACGCTGCAAACTCATTAAAAATATCGGCGAAATTCGAACCTTTCAGGATGATACTTCGCATGATTTTTACGAAATAGTAAAGAGGATTCGCATAATCGAGCTTCTGCGCCCAGTCGGGCATACTTTCGACAGGCGTAAACAGTCCGCTCATCAGGATAAAAACAATCAGCATGAAAAATGTGACGAATGTGGCCT
Organism: Mariniphaga sp.; assembly: GCA_010906965.1. Classification (GTDB taxonomy): domain Bacteria; phylum Bacteroidota; class Bacteroidia; order Bacteroidales; family Prolixibacteraceae; genus JAAFHB01. The sequence continues at coordinate 3,937 of JAAFHB010000201.1, forward strand.
GCTGCACAGTATCGCTAATGGTTGAGATAAAAAGTCCCAGCGAGAGTACCAGCATAAGATAGATACTTGCCATGCCAAAAAGGAGCAGCATACTTCCGCGGATTGGTATATTAAAAGCTAATCGCGCAATCAGCAGTCCGAAGGCAAGATCAAATAACCCGATTGCAAGGAATGGTAGAAGTTTCCCGGCAATAAACTGCCATTTTTTGATAGGCGTAACATTGATCTGTTCAATAGTTCCGAGTTCTTTTTCACGGACAAGGTTCATCCCGCCAAGCAATATTCCGATTACAGTGATTAATACCACAAGGATACCGGGAGCCATATAATATTTAAAGTTGAGCTGCGGATTGAACCAGTAAGTTGATTTAACCTCGATGCTTTTCATCAGACCTGGTTCAGGCTTACCCGTTTTAACCAATATCTTCTGGCTGTAATTACCGATCACATTCGAAAGGTATCCAAGCGAAAGCTGAGCCGCCATACCATTAATTGCATCAACAAGTATCTGGACATCCGCTTTTTTACTCAACGTCAAATCTTTATCAAAATTCCGGGGAATGACAAGTGCAAGATCAATCTTATTCCGCATCAAAAGATCCTCGGCATCTTTCGTGTTGGCAAGGTTCTGCCTGACAATAAAAAAAGGATTTCCGCTGATCTCTGCGGTCAGTTTTCGTGATGAAGCCGAATTGTCAAAATCAACAATGGCAAGATCAACCTGACGAAGCTCGTTGGTTGCAGCAAAAACAAGGATCAGCATCTGAACCAGCGGCATCACAAAAATAACTGGCAGCATCCCCTTGTTACGAAAGATCTGGGCAAACTCTTTTTGAAGAATATAAAATAGTGTTCGCATGGTTTTCTATTGAAGACGAATTTTAAATTTTCGGATACTGATAAAAATAAACAGCGCTGACATACCCATTAAAACCAATGTGTTCGGCCAGATTTCATTTAATCCGCCACCTTTGAGCATTACGGTCCGGTTGATTTCAATAAACCAGCGCGGCGGCATCAGATTCGCTAAAATTTGCAGCGGGATTGGCATATTTTTAACCGGAAAAATAAAACCCGAGAGCAAAATACTTGGTAACATAAGGACAAAACCTGATATTGCCATCGCTGTAAGTTGACTATCAACAAAAGTGGAGATCAGAATTCCAAGCGTAAGTGCCAGAAAAATATAAAGCAAGATCTCTGCAAGCAATAAGGCAAAACTTCCGATTACGGGGACTTTAAACACCAGCATACCCAATGCCAATACAACCAATGCACTAACGATTGAAAGTATCATATATGGCACTACTTTTCCTAAAATGATCTGGATTGGTTTCAGAGGCGAAGCAAGCAGTATCTCCATTGTTCCCATCTCTTTTTCGCGGGCGATTGTTATTGCAGTCATCATCGCAGAAATCAGCATCAGGATAACTGCAATTAAACCTGGAATGAAATTATAGGCATCACTCATGTTTTCGTTGAAAAGCATCCTCACTTTTATATTGATACCCGGAAGCGCCTGGTTTTTCATCAACTCATTTTTGACAAAGTTGTTGACGATGGCAGTAGTATAATTCACTGTCAATTGCGCCGCATTTGGTTCGGAGGCATCAGCGAGTACCTGAATATTTGCTTTCCCCTCTTTCATTAGATTTTTGGCAAAATTGGGTTCAAAAATAATGATCTCTTTTACGGTACCACTTCTGAAAAGACCTTCGTAATCACTCTCGGAATTGGGAATGGCGGCCAATTGAAAAAATCCGGAGGATAATATTCGTTGGCTTAGTTGTTTGCTAAGATCATCTTTCGAATTGTCGACAATTGCTACTTTCACATTGCGAACCTCGTTGGTCATAACATAGCCAAAAAGCATTAACTGTGCAATCGGAATTCCGAACAGAATGATCAGGGTTCGGGGATCACGGAAAATATGGTAAAACTCCTTTCGGAGAAAGGCAAGGAATCTGTTCATCGTGCAATTTTTAAAAATACTTCATCCATATTGGCTGCATTGTATTGTTCTTTCAACTTTTCAGGGGTGTCGAGCGCAACGATTTTTCCGTCGGCCATAATCGAAACCCGGTCGCAATATTCCGCCTCATCCATATAATGGGTCGTTACAAAAACGGTAATCCCTTTTTCAACAGCTTCATAAATCAGGTTCCAGAATTGCCGGCGCGTGATCGGGTCAACTCCACCTGTAGGTTCATCGAGAAAAACGATTTTAGGACTATGAAGAATGGCAATTGAAAAGGCGAGTTTTTGTTTCCAACCCAGTGGCAGATCTCCGATTTTACGGTTTTCGTAGGCAGTAAGCTCCAAACGATCGAGCATTTCTGCAGTTTTGGCTTTGCGATCGGCTACTTTCATTCCGTAAACGCCGCCATAAAATCGGATGTTCTCATAAACCGTCAAATCTTCGTACAACGAGAACTTCTGGCTCATGTAACCGATGTTCTGCTTGATCTTTTCGGTTTGCCGGAATACATCAAATCCTGCAACAGACATTTGACCAGAAGTGGGAGTGGAGAGTCCGCATAAAATCCGGATAGCAGTTGTTTTTCCGGCACCATTGGCACCTAGAAATCCAAAGATCTCACCTTTAAAGACTTCGAAATTAAGGTTGTCGTTGGCAACAAAATTTCCGAATTTCTTCACCATATTTTTTACGGTAATCACTGGTTCTTTTGTGATCATGATTTCTCTTTTGGTTTGTTCATCAGAAAGATAAATACATCTTCGATTGTTGCTTCAGCCGGTTCAATGCCAATTTCAACCTCACCATTCTTTATCAAAAATTGATGAATTGAGTCTGAAGTATATACTCCCTTGGGTGTAACCAGGTGCAAGACCTGACCAAAACTATTGACTGAGATCATCGAAGGTAGTTTTTCGAGGAACTTCGAAGTATTGTAAATCTTCCGGGTGCGGATGGTCCATAAATCCTGGGGAAATGATTTAGTCATAGCCTGTGGTGTTGCAACCGACATCAGGCCGCCTTGTTGGATCAATGCTATCCGGTCGCACATCGAAGCTTCGTCCATATAGGGCGTTGAAACAAGAATCGTAATCCCCATTTCTTTCAGGCGTTTAAGCATTTCCCAAAATTCCTTACGCGAAACAGCATCAACGCCTGTTGTAGGTTCATCAAGAATCAGGATTTCAGGTTTATGAATTAGTGCGCACGATAGCGCCAGTTTCTGTTTCATCCCACCTGAGAGTTTGCCTGCCCTACGGGTTTTAAATGGTTCGATCTGTTGGTAAATATCTTTAATCAGGTAGTAATTTTCCTGAAGGGTGGTGCCGAAGACAGTTGCGAAAAATTTTAGATTCTCTTCAACGGTCAGATCGGGATAAAGCGAAAACCGACCGGGCATATATCCGGTGATCAATCTTACCTTCTTATAATCAGCTACAACATCAAGACCGTTCATCGTTGCTGAACCACCGTCAGGAAGCAGAAGCGACATCAGTATGCGCATCAGTGTTGTTTTCCCTGCTCCGTCTGGACCAATCAATCCGAAGAGTTCTCCTTGTTCTACCGTAAGGGAGACCTTCTCAAGCGCAACAACGTCACCGAATTGTTTGTGAATATTTTTGACTTCAATCATCAGGAGCCGATGTTAAAATTTTATTTCGCCGGGCATCCCCAGTTTTAACGATCCATCGTTGGGAACACGAACTTTCGCGGCATATACCAGTTTGACACGTTCTTCGCGGGTTTGAATAATTTTAGGGGTGAATTCAGCCTCTGACGAAATCCATGCTACAGTTCCGGTACTCTCTTTGATTCCATCAATTCCATCAATCATCACTTTCACCTGACTTCCGACTTTGACCTGCGTAAGTTGTGGCCCGCTTACGTAAACCCGAAGAATCAGGGTATCCATATTCGCAAGTTTATATAGTGATTTTCCGGGTGATGCAAGTTCACCCGTTTCGGCATATTTCTCAAGTATAATTCCTGAAATAGGGGCTTTTACAACCGATGTTGATATTCTGTCATTTAACACCGCAATCTGGGCATCAACAGCTTCAGCGCTTTTTTCGATGGCAGATATTTGCGCGGAATAGGCTTTTTTCTGTTTTCCTGTTAAGGCAATCTGACCGTCGATGTCATCCATTTGCTTAGGCGTTGAAGCGCCATCGGCAAGCATTTTTTTGATTCGTACCTGGTCTTTCTGAACATTTGTAATTTGCTGATCTGAAACTGCAATTGAGGCAAATAATCCGGCCTTTTGAGCCAATACCGATTCCTTCTGAGCCAGAAGCTGGCTGCGCTGAAGTACAAGATTAGCTGTGTCGGTAACGGCCATAACAGCTCCCATATTCACCTTTTCACCTTCGCTAAAAGCAGTCAATAAAATTTTTCCGCTATTTTCAGAGGAGACAATCACTTCGTCTGTTTCG
>JAAFHB010000202.1 GCA_010906965.1 Mariniphaga sp.
TTGATCCCAACTTAGTGATAGCACATAATGCCAATGCCCCTGATGCTGTTACCGGACCTACACCGCCATTTGGAATACCTGATCAGGGCTGGGGAAGCGGAAAACGACCCGCCATTACGATGACGCAATACGCTGCAACCATTTATTGCCAATGGCTTTCGAAAGTAACCGGAAAACATTACCGGCTGCCAACCGAAGCAGAATGGGAATATGCATGCAGGGCGGGCAGTGAAACCCCCTATTTCTTTCCTGGCGATCCTAAACGATTATCGGAACAGGGATTCATGAGCAAAATTTTCGGAGCCGACACTTCATTGATCAGCCGGTATGTGGTTTATGTGCTCAATTCATCAGGTAAAACTCAGGAGCCCGGATTTGTAAAGGCGAATCCATTCGGTTTAAAAAACATGCAGGGCAACGTATTAGAGTATTGCTCTGATTTCTATGCCGAAAATGCTTACACCAAAACCGGAACCACCGTCACCAATCCCAAGGGACCTGAATCGGGTGAAGAACATGTCGTCCGCGGGGGAAGTTATTCGTTTGATGCAAAAGACCTCAGATCGGCTGCAAGAGGTTTTACGCAAACAACCGACTGGTTAAAAACCGACCCGCAGCAGCCTAAAAGTATCTGGTGGTATTCAGATATTAAAGGAGTTGGATTCAGGGTAGTGTGTGAACCAGATAGTTCTGTAGTTATTAAATAAATTTTTTAGGTAGATACTAATCCTTTTAAACACAAAAATCATGACTAAAAAAAATTCGTTGAGTAGAAGAGATTTTTTTACGACGACAGCTGTAGTAGGTGCTGTTGGTACCATGGGCGCGAGTGTCATTTTTGCATCGTGTGCTCCAGGAGCTGAAAAATTAGTTCCCATTGCTTCACTTTCAGGTGCTTACATTCCAAACTTGGTAGATAAAGCCGCTGATGGAAAACCATTAAAAGCGGGTGTTATCGGTTGCGGTGGCCGCGGCTCGGGTGCAGCACAGGACTTTTTGAATGCAGGCCCTAATCTTCAAATTGTAGCTTTAGGTGACCTTTTTCAAGACCGTATCGACGATTGCCGTAAAGGTCTGAAAGAAAAATTCAACGTAGAGGTTCCTGACGGAATGTGTTTTACCGGATTCGATGCGTATAAAAATGTACTCGCCGCTGGTGTTGACCTTGTAATCATTGCAACTCCTCCGGTTTTCCGTCCAATGCATTTCGAAGCAGCAGTTGAAGCTGGTAAACATGCATTTCTTGAAAAACCAATTTGTGTTGACCCGGTTGGCGCACGTTCAATTATGGCTACTGCCAAAAAAGCTGAAGCGCAAGGACTTTGTGTAGTTACAGGAACGCAGCGTCACCATAAAAGAGACTATGTTGAGAGTTTCAAACAAATTCAAAGCGGTTTAATCGGCGAGATTGTTTCAGGAAATGTTTACTGGAATCAATCTATGCTCTGGTACAGAGAGCGTAAGCCTGAATGGAGTGATATGGAATTCATGGTTCGCGACTGGGTAAACTGGAAATGGCTTTCAGGCGACCATATCGTTGAGCAACATGTTCATAATCTCGACGTTTTCAACTGGTTCTTTGGTAAAAAACCTGTGAAAGCAGTTGGGTTTGGTGCAAAACAACGCAGGTTATCGGGTGATCAATATGATATGTTCAGCATTGATTACGAATACGAAGGTGGCGTTCATGTTCATAGCATGTGCCGTCAGATTGACGGATGCACCAACAACGTTTCGGAATTTATTCAGGGAACAAAAGGTTCCTGGAGTACAGGTGATAATAAAACTGAAATTAAGGATCTTAAGGGCAATGTTATTTGGAGTTTCGATAAAGAGAAAGAGAAAGCTGATTTTAAACAAACCAATCCTTATGTGCTTGAACATGTTGATTTAGTGAACCACATCAGGGCCAATACCAAAATCAATCAGGCAGAAGAAACGGCCATCTCGTGTTTGACAGCTGTCATGGGACGCCAGTCGGCTTATACGGGTGCTGCCGTAACGTGGGATGAAATCAGTAATTCTTCCATGTCGTATCTTCCTGAAAAATTGGAGATTGGGCCAGTTGACATGAGCAGTTATGTTGTTATGGTTCCTGGTAAAGCGAAAGAAGTGAAAAAAGCTTAATCAGAAAATCTTATACTATAATCAAAACCCCGTTACTGAAAAGTAGCGGGGTTTGTTTTTACAGGCGGCTGGCTTTATCCGGTTTATCCAGCTTTCTGATTGTGAAGCATTGCCAATAGCCAACAGCCAGTAGCCAGAAGCCCTTTATCAAAATAAGTGATCAATCAGACTTAGTTAATTTCAAAATGTACCGGATCGTGGTAATTCCGGTAGGTTCCACCCCATAAAAGTTGGTATCGTTTTGCAATTTCAGGAACTCCGGTCTTTCGCCATGAAGCTTTCGAACTGCTCTTTTTTAACAATAAGGTCGAAAGTCCAACCCGTTTGTACAGATTAATGTCAATTGCACGCCCCAAAACATGGCGGCTTTTACTGACGGCAGCATTTCGGGGATTATCTCTTTTCAGTTGAATTTGTTCATCCCTCGATCGCAGTCCGCTAATAATCTTTACCTTCCAACCCGATTCATTTTCTATATCATTTACAAAGCGTTCAAATCGGGCAGCATAATCGGCATTTATTCCTGCCAGATCGTTCAGTTCAGATCGGTTAATAATATGCACGCGCAGGTCGTAAATGATCGTATAGCAAACATATCCAACTGTTACTATAATAAGAAGGATGAAAGTATTGAGTAAATGTCGTATCAAAGGTGTTCGCTTTTTCGAGCCCATTATAGCTGTCAGTATTTCTTGATTAAAAGAATAAAGCTGCGAAAATAACACGATTAAACCGACTTCACAGAATCTTCGCAATAAATAATGTGCTTTTTAATGTTAAAAAAACCGCTTTGAAACTGGTTCCTTAAAGTTTTGTTTGTAACTTTATTGCCAATATAAAGATCGCGAAACGAACCACAATGTTTTGTGTTAGTTCCATCCTAAAAAACAAACAAATAATTTATCAACTAATTTATTTTCGGATGAATAGAAAATTACGTATGGGAATGGTTGGCGGCGGAAGCGACGCCTTTATTGGTGCAATCCACCGTCTTGCAGCTTTTATGGATAACCAGATCGAACTGGTTTGCGGATGTTTCAGTATTAATCCTGAGATTTCAGTCTCATCAGGAAAATCGTATTTCCTGCCAGACCACCGCGTTTACAAATCGTATAAAGAGATGTTTGAGAATGAGGTAAAACTGCCAGAAGGTGAACGAATGGATTTTGTGACCATTGTAACACCCAATTTTGCCCATTTCGAACCTGCCATGATGGCGCTTGAGAACGGATTCAATGTTGTGATCGATAAACCCATCACCTTCACACTCGATCAGGCAAAAATATTAAAGGCAAAGGTTGAAGAGACCGGACTTACACTGGCACTCACACATACTTATTCAGGATATGCGGCAGTTAAGGAAGCGCGCGAACGGGTACGGCGTGGTGATTTTGGAAAGATTAAGAAAGTTTTCGTTGAATATCCGCAAGGATGGCTCTCATCTAAACTTGAAGATACGGGAAATGCGCAGGCATCGTGGCGAACCGACCCGAAACGATCTGGCAAGGCGGGTTGTATGGGCGATATCGGAACCCATGCCCACCACCTGGCAGAATATGTAAGCGGACTTAAAACGGTTGAGCTTTGTGCGGAACTAAATGTATTTGTTCCGGGCCGTTTGCTCGACGACGACGGAGCTGCTTTTCTCCGGTTCGACAATGGTGCCAAAGGGGTATTGATTGCAACACAAATTGCAGCCGGTGAAGAAAATGCGTTGAAATTAAGGGTTTACGGCGACAAAGGTGGCTTGGAATGGAACCAGCACGAACCTAATTCCTTATTGATAAAATGGAGTGACAAACCAACTGAAATTGCACGTGTCGGTTCGGGCTACATGAGCGACGTTGCAAAACACAACACACGAACGCCAGCCGGTCATCCCGAAGGTTATCTTGAAGCATTTGCCAATATTTACCGCAATTTCTCGCTGACAGTAAGGGCTAAAATGAATGGTGAAACTCCAAAAGCCGAATGGCTTGATTTCCCAACTGTTGAAGACGGGATTCGCGGAATGCAATTTATCGATACCGTGGTAGAATCAGGGTATAACGACCAGCAGAAATGGGTAAAATTTGCAGAATAAATTAAAAGACAACATAAAATGAAAAGAGCAGTAACACTTTTTACCGGCCAATGGGCCGATCTTACACTTGAGACAGTGGCACAGAAAGCCAAATCATTCGGATACGATGGATTGGAACTGGCTTGCTGGGGCGACCATATCGAAGTCGACAAAGCCGATCAGGCTTATTGTGATGCAAAACTTGCATTGCTGAAAAAATACGATCTTAAGCTGTTTTCTATTTCCACCCATCTTGTAGGACAGGCCGTGTGCGACAATTCAGATTTTCGCCATAAAGGTATGCTCCCCGCATCTATCTGGGGCGATGGTGACGCAGAAGGAATCCGTCAACGGGCTGCTGCCGAAATTATTGAAACAGGCAGAGTTGCGAAACGTTTGGGTTTGAAGGTTGTCAACGGCTTTACCGGAAGTTCGATCTGGCCTTATCTGTATTCCTTCCCTTCTGTTTCGCAGGAAGCAATCGAAGACGGTTACAAGGATTTTGCCAAACGGTGGATTCCAATTCTGGATGCATACCAGGAAATGGGAATGAAATATGCGCTGGAAGTACATCCAACGGAGATTGCTTTCGATATCGAAACGGCAAAACGGGCGCTTAAAGCGGTGAATAACCATCCCGCATTTGGTTTTAACTACGACCCAAGTCACTTTGGTTATCAAGGTGTCGATTACGTGAAATTTATTTACGAATTCAGCGACCGGATCTTTCATGTTCATATGAAAGATGTTACATGGAACGACTTTCCCGGAACCATCGGCGTATTTGGTGGCCATACCGATTTTGGTGATAACCGACGGTTCTGGAATTTCAGAAGTGTGGGACGTGGAAAGATCGATTTTGAAAAGATCATCCGTGCTTTGAACGACATTCAATACCTGGGACCCCTTTCCGTTGAATGGGAAGATAGTGGCATGGACCGCGAAATGGGTGCTGCCGAATCGTGCGAATATGTGAAGAAGAAAGATTTCTCTCCAAGCACATTGGCTTTCGATGCTGCGTTCAGTAAAGAATAGGAATCTGCCCATCAAAATGGAGAAACCCAACTCCCGCAATCGATCTGTCATTGATTGCGGGAGTTGTATTTAAAATTGGCATTGATCGCCATCACCTGTTTTCTTATGCAAAGAATATTAAATTTGCTTCGTCATTGATAATTTTGACTACCAGAAATTTAAGAATATTAAAAAATGAACCCAGTTACAGTTATGAATACAGTTAAATCTCTCATTTTAATAGGAATGTTTGCATTAACCAGTTGCTCTTCCGAGACAAAAAAAGAATATAGTATGGAGATTAAAGACAATTGGAAGTTTAAACAGGAAGCTAAAACTGATTGGCTGGATGCCACCGTTCCCGGTTGCGTCCATACCGATCTGATGAAAAACAAGAAGATTGAAGACCCGTTCTACCGGCTGAATGAACACGGGCTGCAATGGATCGACAAGGTAAACTGGGAGTATAAAACCACATTTGAAGTTACCCCTGAAATCGAAAAACGTGATCGTATCGTACTTGACTTTAAAGGGCTTGACACCTATGCCGATGTTTACGTCAACGAAAAGCAGGTGTTGACCGCCGATAATATGTTTCGTGAATGGACCACAGATATTAAAAAGGTAATCAAACCCGGAACCAATGAACTCAGGATTGTATTCCGCTCACCTATCGTCGAAGGGCTGAAAAAATATAATGCAAACAGTTATGTGATTCCGGTTTCCCCAAATGATCTTGCCGAAATTGGCGAGGTCAAAGGTGGCAAAATGGTTTCAGTCTATACCCGCAAAGCAGGGTATCATTTCGGATGGGACTGGGGACCACGACTGGTATCGAGCGGTATCTGGAGGCCTGTATATCTTCGGGCATGGGACGAAGCAGGCATTAAGGATCTGCAGATTGTTCAAAATACCGTCACGAAAGAGAATGCCAGTCTGACAGCCAATTTCGAAATTGAAGCTGAAACGAATTCATCAGCCAAATTAACGCTTGAAAGTGAAGGAGTTGTTATCGCTACACAAAAAATCAATCTCGAAAAAGGGACAAAGACCTATCCTGTAAACTTCACAATTTCGAATCCTAAACTTTGGTGGACCAGCGGATTGGGCGAACAATCTTTATACAATATTACCGGGACACTTGTAGCCAGCGGTAATGAATCAACCGCTTCAAGGCGGGTTGGAATCAGAACTTTAAAGCTGGTTCGTAACAAAGACGCAAAAGGGACTACCTTTTATTTTGAGCTGAACGGTGTTCCCGTATTTATGAAGGGGGCCAATTATATTCCGAACGATATTTTCGCTGCACGCGTAACAGAGGAGAACTACCGTAAAGTGATCGAAACCGCAAAAACTTCCAATTTCAACATGTTGCGGGTTTGGGGTGGTGGCATTTACGAAAACGACAACTTCTACGACCTTTGTGACGAATCAGGGATATTGGTCTGGCAGGACTTCATGTTTGCATGTGCGATGTTCCCTGGGGATCAGGCCTTTCTCGACAATGTGAAACAAGAAGCCATTGACAATGTGAAACGATTACGAAATCACCCTTCTATCGCGCTTTGGTGCGGGAACAATGAGATTCTGGCAGCCTGGTTTGGATGGGGCTGGAAAAGTGCAGAAGAGAAAAAGAATCCTGAAAATGCTGCAAAGATCTGGAAATCTTACCAGGATATTTTTCATACCATTCTCCCGGAAGTCATTGCGAAATACGATAGCGGGCGCTCCTATTGGGATTCAAGTCCAAGTTCAGGAATGGGAATTCCTGCCGATCTGGTCAATGGTGACGAACATTACTGGGGTGTTTGGTGGGGAAAGGAGCCATTCAGCAATTACACCACGCACATTGCCCGGTTTATGAGCGAATATGGCTTCCAGTCGTTCCCTGAACTAAAAACTGTTAAAGATTATGCGCTGCCTGAAGATTACGATATTTATTCAGAAGTGATGAAATCGCATCAGCGCTCATCGATCGGAAATGGAACTATCGCTGAATACATGCAACGTCATTATAACAAACCGAAAGACTTTGAATCCTTCTTATACGTAGGACAGGTGCTTCAGGCCGAGGGTGTTAAAGTTGCAATGGAAGGTAATCGCAGGGCGATGCCTTACTGCATGGGAACGCTATACTGGCAGATCAACGATTGCTGGCCAGTGGCATCATGGTCATCTACAGATTATTATCAGCGCTGGAAAGCACTTCAGTACTTTGCCAAAAAGTCGTTCGAACCGGTAATCATCTCCCCTTCAGTTACGAATGATTCTGTCAAAGTATTTGTTGTAAACGATCTGTTAAAATCATTCAAAGCCACCATCAATCTGCAATTGATCGACTTTGAAGGGAAAGTTCTTTGGAAAAAAGAACAGCAAACAGCTATCCCGGCCAATGCAGCTACCGTGACCAACACATTTTCAAAGGCGGAATTACTAAAAGGGGTAAAACCTTCAAACTGTCTGCTTACGATGGAAATATCCGAGGGAACTAAAATTTTACATTCCAATACTTTATACTTCGCCGAAGTGAAAGATCTGGCACTCCCAAAACCTGAAGTGAAATTCGAAGTCATTGAAGTGGCCAATGGTTATCAGATTGTTTTATCTTCCGATAAACTGGCAAAGAATCTGTTTTTAAGCCTTGAGGATAAAACGGAAGCTTTTTTCAGCGATAATTATTTTGATTTATTGCCAGGTAAAAAGGCTATCATCAGCTGCAATACCAATGGTTCCAAAATTGAAGATTTTACCGGTAAACTGAAAATCAAAACACTAGACGGTACGTATTAAAAACATCTCAATAAACGAATGGCTGTCTCATTAAAAAGACAGCCTTTTTATCGTCTGTTTGCGAATTAAAAAGAACCGATTAAACCATTATTTATGCGTGTAAACGGCAAGAATTATCATACCATTTGGGTTCATCCTCAGGATAAAACGATTATCCAGGTTATCGATCAGCGAAAGATACCTTTTGAATTTCAGATTATTGATCTGAAAACGACTGCCGACACATTCGAAGCGATTAAGAGCATGACGGTCCGGGGAGCACCGCTGATTGGTGTCACCGGCGCATTTGGAATCTATCTTGGCCTGATAAATGACAAAAGTGGCGATTGGCGAAAAG
>JAAFHB010000203.1 GCA_010906965.1 Mariniphaga sp.
TTACAATGATTCCTGTATTTAAATTTTGATTTACATTGAATTTCTGTTTAAGGTCGAACAAGTACTTTTCCAATTCAAACAGGGATTTGTTAAAATGCACTTTCTCATTTTTTATTGTTTTTGAGATATTTTGCTGCCTGGAACTTTCAAGAAAATCATCTAATAGTGGTTTTAGGATATCTAAAGTAATCATAGATTTAAATATGAGATGTTTAATTAAATAAAAATTCCTCCCTGTCTCTTTTATTCCAGTTCTCCTCTTGTCTGTTTTTTAGACTGAACATTTGATAATTTGGAATTATTTGGTTCTCATTATCGCTATTTTTGTATTGAGTAAATTTTGGATCACTCATTTAATACCGCCTTTTGCATCAGCATTTTGTTATTCGCATAAAAGGGCACATCTGTATTTCCAAGTATTGTTGGAGGGACATTGGATAACTCCAGCAAGTTGTCCATGGGTACGATTACTGTTTTCGCGCCATTCTCTGAAAGCATGGTGATTTTGTCTGCAAAATTGATTGCCCGTTCAATGGCTCCACCTACCGAAATATTTCCCAGAACTGCCAAACCAGCTTTTAAGTTCTTTTTGTATAGGGCTGACAGAATAGCCAGATAAACAGCAGAACCAATACCTGATGCAATACTGGCTCCCAGCATATTTGTAATCTGGATAGACAGGTCAAAATTCTTTAGAGAGTGTTGTTCACTTAGTATGGACTTTTCATTGGCTTTAATGTATTGATAGGTGTTTTTGATGTTCTCCTTTACCAACATATTTGAAGTGCCTGTAATGTTCAGTTTGCCGCTTCCCATGGTCGAAACAACTTCTATGCGCACCAATGCCATGCTCTCACCATCAACGGTGCAGGTATAGCATACACCGGGAGCCAACGGTGTACTTTCAATCAGGTTGTTTCCTTTTTCTTCAGGCAAAGCAATAAATTTCTCTTCCTGATTTTCTTTGTCGATGTAGGAGAAATTGGTGTCCCAAAACTCCATACCACCAATGCGTTTTAGTTGTTCTTTTACCCTGCGGCGCATTTCAAGAGCCAGTTCCAGATATTCCCGAACATCTTCTTTTGTAAAAATTCCATCAGGATGCATAAGTTTGATTAAGCCTGAAACCGTCTTTTTTACCGGTTTTGTATCACGTTGTTTTAAGTGGGCTCCTAATGAAAAGTATGGATCAATTGCATCGGTATAATTTTGTTTCCGGTATGATTTCAGATTTTCTGAAAAGAAATCGGTACTGAACCCAAAGTTGGAAGTAAAATGATGGGGTGCAAACTTCAACATTTCCCAACCTGGCAGATAAAAGTGAATACGGTCAAGAAAAGCAGTATCAGAATTTACTTCATCAGAAAGTGGACTAAACAGATGGGAAGTTTGCAGTACCGTTTCAACCGGTTGATTGATGTTTCCGTTATATATGATGGAAGCGCTGCCAGTTATCTCACCACCAGCACCAGCCCTTGAGAAAGATCCTGATTCCATGTAATCTTTCATCAATGGAATGGCATCCCGATCCTTGAAAATCTTATCTGTTGCTTCATCAAAACAAATTGCATCCCATTGACCTACAGAACCCACCTTGCCAGTCGAGCCGTTTACAAAAAGCTTGGCCACCGTTCCCTGACCGCCAGAGATTAAAACAGCATAGGGCGTAAGCTCTTTAAATACAAATGATTTACCTGTTGAACGCGGACCTATTTCAACGAAATTAAAATTGGCCTCTACCAGCGGAATCAAACGTGAAATTAAAAGCATCTTAATCCGATCCGTGAATCCTTCCGAGTTGGGTTCATAACCGGCACTGCGAAGCAAAACATCGATCCATTCTGCTTTGGTGAAATTCTTCCTGTTATTGATTACCTTGCTGTTATCGAAAGATGATAGCTGAATCGGATTGATTTCCTTCACGACAAACGGGAAAATATTTGATCCTATTTTGATGGTCGGATCATATTCCACGTCGATAATTGCCCAGATACCACCCAGCATCATTTTATCGTGTTCGTTCACCAGAGCATCGCTGATAGTTGCATCTTTGATGTTGCTATTAAGCAGGTGCGCCCAATACATATCCTTTTTGGAATCGAGCCGGACAGTGATTTTATCTATAATTTTATAGCTGCCATTTTCCCTGATTCTGGAATGGATCAATGCGCTTTCTTCAGGATTTACGTAATGCTCCGAAAGTATCTTTTTAACATTTTCAATTCCTTTCCTGATTTTTTCTTCATCGTTGGTTGAACAAGAATTGGCTATCAGGTATTCCAATACAAAAACCGGAACGTTTGCACCAACTTTTACTGAACGGACCAAATCTTTTTTCACCACATAGCCCCGGAACTGATCCAGTAACTTTTCATCCAGATTATCTAATGTTATCATAGCAAATCAATTTTATTAAAGACCTCCTAAATTCCGTAACTGTTTTTTAATGGCTGTTGCCTTGTCCATTTGCTCTTTTGTTTCCGCATCAATGAGAATGACATCAATACTGGTATGTTCATCAAAATCGTACTCCTTCTGTATTTGCTGCCCGCTCTGAATGTTGAACAGATCACTTTTGGTAATCTGTTTTTTGTCGGCAAACAACAATAGCTGACACTTGCGGGCCGAATCGAGCAAGGAACTTGATTTTTGAGCCAAAATATTTACCAGAAAGCTGTTCCCCGGGACATTTGCCAATTCACTTTTATTGGTAATGATGGCAGCCAGTTTTTCGATGGATGTATCTTTTGATTTGAAACAGAATAGCGGTGCAATCAATTCCTGGGGAGTTATACCTCCATGACTGAAGCCATATACACCGGGCGTTTTGAAAGGCCGACCCGATTGGGCAAAATAAATGTACCGGAAGTTGTTGTAATCTTGTTTAATTTCAATGAGACTTCCGGTGTCCTTTTGCTGGTTTTCAGACAAAATAAACCGTTCGCTTTTTTGAATATTTCCGGTAAAACTGACTTCAATTTTGTCTGATTCGGATAACAGACCGGTTAAAACAAAACCATGATCGGAAACCAGGTAAATGGTTTGATAGCCCAATTGCTGTATTTGTTTGATTTTTTGCGCGAGGGTATCTTCAACTTCATCAATAAATTTCAATGCTTTTTGCTGCAATTTTTCGCCCAGCGAATCCATGTCCTTGTATGAGCATACCAGAAACTTTGCTTCCGATGATGAATAACTCAAGTCTTCGAGCGCAACAAACTGAATAGATGATTCAGCCTGGGATTGCAACTGCTCTTCTCTCTTTTTATGAATCGGTTCAATTTTACCATCGTTTTGATACATCAAACTCATGTTGAATTCAGTTACTGAAGGATAACCTGTGAACAGTAATTCTTTGCTGGTATTGAAATCTTTATTGAGCTTTTCAGAAACCGATGCTGCAATTTCATACGTGATGGCATCACCAACAATAAAGGCAGTATTTTCGGTAGCCTCATTCATTAACTTCAAGAGCAAACCTGCCTGATTGGTCTTGTATTTATTGAAATGTTTGAACCATTGATTTAGCAATAGCCGGTTGTTTTCTTCATAGATTTCCTGAATGGGGCGCATTTTGAGCGGATGATTCAGGAACCGTGTATAAAGTTTGCGGATAGCACGGTCTAATTTATAAAATGAATTCGCATAATAAGCAGCAACCGATTCCAGATTATCGAGTGAATTTATTCCTGAACTATCAAAACCAAGTACCTGAATTAAATCGGACCAGAAATGAATGTTTTGCCGTTTTGCTATTTTGTTTTTGCTGCGTTGGGTTATCCAGGACAATTTATCTTTTAGCCAATCCTTGTCTCCGGAATGGGTAATTACTTCGTCCAACATTTGCTCATCAATAGAAACGAAAGGATGATCGACAGAAACGCTCCACAAATCAGGAGCCTTGGCTTTAAAGTTCTCCACATAAGTATTGAATGATGCAGCATATCCGGAAGAATCGGCCCATTGAAGATAAATCTTCTTTAATTCCGGCGAAATATTGTTTTGTAGAAGCTGACGAAACATCGTTTCAGCTACCTGATTTGCCAGGGTTTGAGGAGCCTGACGAACAAAATCCACCCAGATGAAGTCCGACACTTTTTGGGCAAACATCGCACTTACTTCCTGACCCATTGCGGCCATAAACTCCTTTGGATTGTTTAAGAAAGGAATTAGCATTTGATCGAGGTCGAAAATTACGGAAGCTCCTTTGTGCACCAGTTCCATCCAATAAGAGCGATCGCGTCCAATGCTGATTTTTGCCGCAGTAAGCAATTCATCTTTCGAAAACTGCAGGTTTAAACCCAGATTGGCATGTATGGTTGCTTTGATGTATTGTTCGATTTGCCTGATTTCCAGACAACCGTTGGTCTCGCAATATTCGCGGATAAACTTCAGGTTTTCTTTGGGCGTGTTGGTGTAAATGATCAGCTTTTGTAACAGATTTTCTTTGTTGATCTTATAGCGAAGTTCCAATTCCTCCAGCTCTCCGTTGGCTCTTAATACTATGTATTCCTTCGGAAGAACATCCAGCAGAAATTCGGCTTCGCCCGAAGGATCAATAAAAACAAGGATTTGTTTTTCGTTGAACTCTTTCTTTATGTCGTGAATAAACCAGGTATCGATCATTTTTTAGTGATTAGTTGTTGGTACATCGTTATTCTGTTTTAGGCATTGGAAATTCATGGTTAAACTTCCAATCCGATTGATTTATTTGAGCTATAAATTTTTTAATCCCTTCTATCATCGCTGAAACTCCTCATGCAACAAAAAAATCTTTTCCAAAAAAGTTCTTTCCGGATTTACAGTTGGTATTTCAATTGGGGCCAGTGAAAATTCCGCATTGGAATAATGCTCGTCAATCAGCGATGAAAACGTTTGAATACTAAATGGTTCCCTTAAAGAACGACAGCCAATTTCTACCTTGACGTTGGGTTCAATGTAACCGGGTGACTCAATTACATTGGGATAATAAATTTCAATGATACGTGGATCCTGATCAGAATCTTTAGCCTCTTCCAGTTTAAAAACCACATCACTCAATCCTTTTTCCTGAAATTTTGATTTCAATGCGGGATAAAATGTATCAGAAATATACGCGCTTGTTTTCTTGCGAAGATTGGTTCTTTGTTTTTTTAACAAATCACCTTTAAATCCAAAAAAGGACCTATCTACTGCTAAATCAATATCTTCTGAAAAACGATCAATTAAACCCCATGCTTTACTTAATGAGGTTCCTCCTTTGAATACCAAATGTGCAGCTATTTCCATTTCAAAAATGATCGACAAGGTTTGTACTACCCACCAATCTTTTTCTACAGCATAGTTCGCCATGCCTGTTTTTTCCGCAATTTGGGTATAAGCGTTAACTTTCGTTTGCTTCGGTATGTTGTACCATCTTATCATATTCATCAAGTGTTTGGTGATTCGGAATTTGATTTTAGTCCTTCCCGCATTATTTTCCGTATCCATTCAGGAGCCAATCGAATATCGTGTTCCAATCTGCTCTGTTCTTCGTTTTTTAAGTGCCCGAGAATAATCTTTTTCTCCTGTTCTGTAATCCTTTGGTTTCCGATTTCTTTCAATGCATAAATAACCAAACTGCTTATTCTGCCTATTGCTGAAAGGTTTTTAGGAGTTGTTTTTTTGAACGTTATTTTTCTCTTTCCAAGGTCAATTTTCCGGGCTGCTCCATCGGTATAGTAAACTACATTCATCGGTACTTGCGTTGATAAACCCAATGCGTTCAATGCCAACGCGCCTGTTGGAACAATTCGAGCCCGATCTCGCTTTGCAATTGCCTTTGCGACTGCTTCGGTACCTGGCATTACAGGACCCAAAATTGGATCTTTTTCAAGCCGGGCGTAAATACCCCGGGCTACGCGCGAAAGTTCCTTTTTTTCTTCCAACCGTTCCAATGCTTTTGAAATTGCTTTAGCACTGCCAAAACGCAAAAAATCTTCTGCGAAAAACAGCGAGCCACCCTTCGCTTTTTTTATTTTGGTAATTATTTTATTTTCAATGCTTTCTATAGCCATAATGTTTGATTTATGTCGCTAATTTAGTAAATATTTGCGACATTTTTAAATCTGTCGGCTTACACTCACGGTTATTGAGATTCAACCCTTTCAGAGTCTGTTTATTCATCAAATCCTATTTGCCCGTTGTCACAAGCCATCAGATAATCCAACTTTAATTCTTCATCGAAATCAAATTCGTTTTCTAAAAAAGAATGTACAAACCGCTGCAACAACTCCTTTTCAATACGACCGGCAGCAAGGTGATAACTAATATTCTCCATCTCCCTCAGAAATCTTTCCAAACAATACAGGTAACCATTAAAAAGTAGAAATTGCGCTGCCAGTGTGATCGACAGTCGTTTATTCCCGTCGGCAAAAGAGTGATTTTTATTTATTGACCAGATTAAGTGTGTCAGCTTTTCCTCAAAAGTTGGATAATAATCATCATTCTGGATATGCTCCAAAACGCTGTACAAATAGCCAATGTTCAGCACTTCGCAGCTTCCTCCACCACTTAACCGAACGGTTTCTTTGTGCGTTATCTCTGCTTGTTCTTTGGTGAGATAAATCATATTAATCCCTTTCTTTTAAGCGTTTAAGTGCTGCCATATAGCTTTCTAATCGCACACTTAATTCCATACTCCGGTCGCCAATAAACCGGTCAAAATCATCGGTAGGTACAGAGTCAATGTATTCCTTTAAATTGTGATGCAAAGCATCTCTGAAGCACAAATCGCGGCTCGCCATCTTTTGACGTGCCTTTTCGCGAAGTGGCTCCCACAAACGTTGCTGCTCAAAATGTTTGAAGAGTGCGTCTGTTTCATAAGTACTCAGTTTTCGACCCAGTTCTTTTGACTTCCGGCTAAGTTCATCGGCAAACCCTGTTTCAAAACTCGAAATCAGGTCTAATACTTCACTGTACATGGTGTGCCGCAAATTCTCGCTCTCTTCCAATCTCAAAATTCTTCGGTATTCATTGGCATCTTCCCTAAAAATAGATTTATAAACTTTATCGGTGTAGATCGGATATTTTGCATTACCCATATCAACACAGTTAGTCAAAGCATCGATAAACTCTTGCCGGTAATGTTCGCCCTTTAATAGGTTCAATACAAAATCTTCATCGCGTTGATTGATGTATTTCGTTCCTCCACCTGTCTTTTTATTGATTGTATCCAGGGTAATATCGAGCATTATACTCCGCATTTGTTTGGCCTTATCGCTCTTCGACAGCAACATGGCAATATTCAGAAATGCCTTGAAATTGAAGATACCAAGCCGGTGAATTTTGATCAGGACATTAATGTCATGATCACCCTGTTCTTTAGCTGCTAACTTAAACATATCCAGTTCATTACCTTCAATGAAAGCGTAACCGTTTTTCGACAATTCATCACCGTTATTTTGCAAACAACGACTAATCGTGCGCTCGTTAACCTCAAAAAAAGCCGCAATCTGCTTCTTTATAAATTTAAACTCACCGCCAAACAAAACTCCACGAAGCCCAACAGCCTTTTGAATCTCCTGAAGGGCGTAATTGTTGTTTAATATATTTTGGCGGGCAACTTCCGAACTTGTTAAATCTTTTGCCATAATCATAAAGTTTTTTACCAATCTGCGTTTAAATATTTCTCCAACTGGCCTGGGTTGAGAACATCGTAGGTAATCATGCCGCGTTTTTGAAGGGGCGCAATGTTTTTGCCCACGCCATCGTCGAGTTGGGGATCGTAACCTTCGGCCAGCAATTCGTCAATTTTTTGTTTGAACTCCTGCAACTCATCCAACTGTTTGGGAATGCGTTCCTGGGCTTCCTGTGCAGCCACGGTGTTTGAACCAGCAGCATCCTGCAATTCCCGGCGTAGAGCGCTTTCCCGCTTTTCAACATACACGCTTTTGATGGTGAACAGCTTGTCTTTACTCCATTTGTAAATGATAATGTATGCCTCAAACGCTCCATGTTTGCCAGAAGTGATGTGCCAGATAAAAGGCGTTTTGGGCAGGTACATAAACAAGTTGAGATGATCGGAGAAGTTGGCGAAGAAGTGGTGGTTGATGTACTCATCAATTTCGCGACCTAACAGGGAGCTGAACTGCGAAAATTGGGCGGTTGAAAAGCCTTTTTCATAAAACTTCTTCTCGATGCGGTTGACCAATACTTCTTCACCGGCATTGCGTACCAACGGAACTATTCCATCTTCGTCTTCCATCAGAATTTCGCGGAGCAAATCGGCCAGAAACTCCATGGCAATATCATGGGCGCGGTGTACCGGAACTATCTTGCTTTGTTTGAACCAGTACCAAACGTTG
>JAAFHB010000204.1 GCA_010906965.1 Mariniphaga sp.
TACCCCGATCACAAGAGTACTGCCTTTTTATTAATTAAAAATGGTATACTTTTGGAGTGAAACACTGGTATACTTTTGGGCTGAAATAAACAACTTTAGCTTTTTTAATTTCCCCATAGTCAACGGGCACCCAAGTCTGGTTATAACCCATTACGCAGGCATACAAATAATCAACCTTTTTTGTGTCCTTAAGTATTGGTGATTCTATCGTGAACGTTTTGAAATATTCTTCTGTTACGTCTTTTATAAATGGGTTCTGAAAAAAAGGCGGGATTTCTTCGCCTGAATTGACTGAATGATTCAACAATTCAGAAATGCACATTTTATATGTTTTGCGGTATATCTTGGGGAATTGGATCGGGCCAATTTTAGGATGAATCTTCTTACGTGTATAAAAAGCTTTTAAATATCGAATGCTATCTTCCCAGAATGGTTCGAAAGGATAAAGGCCATCCTTTAGTTTAAGCACATTCCATTCATGCCCCATTTCATGAACTCTGCATGCCGGGACAAAATCAATGGCAGCAGGTATTCCAAATGAACGAAGTATAAGACAGTTGAACCAGCATTTTTGAGGACAATGTGTCATCAATGATTTTAAATAATCGTCAAGCTTGATGTATGGAAACTGATTTGCAACTTCCCATCCAATTTTTACATCTTTGAAATTGTATAATAATGAATCACAAAGCTGATGGACATTTAAAAAATCATGTTTGTCTCTGAAAGCATAATTGTCTGTAAAATACTGTCTCCAGTTTTCCAGGCAATAACCATTTTGAACCCGGTACGGCAAAATATACTCAAAAAAATCATCAAATAGAATACTATCTTTAAATGGATTACAATAATAAGACTCAAAAGCTTGATCGATATTACTGATTAATCGTTCTGATTTAATTGCAGTTAAGTCGCTTTCCTTCGTTGAATAAACATTTGAGAGGGGATATATTGCAATCAGGCTATCCATAAGAGGATTAACCTGCTTTTTTATAACCTCTATAGAAAGGCCTCTTTCTCTTAAAGAGTATATCTTTTCAATAACTGGCCGATATTCATGTATGTAGGTAGAATCATATGAAAAATGTCCCGGTATATTTTCTATCAAATAGCGGGCAGCCTTTAGCTTTTCCTGATTGTTTTCCTTTTTATAGTGCTCAATAACTTTTCCCATCTCAGTTTTTGGATGTAAAAAACAGACAATTATGCTTATTCCAATTACAAAAGAAAGTATTGTTAAGGTAATACTTCTGATTCGTGTTGCTTTCATTCTTTATAATTATTTTATTTTACCTGTCTGATATTCCTTTACAAACTTCTCAGGTACAACCGCTTCGTTCGTGGAAAAGTCGAATAACGATTGTATCTTAAGGTTTAGAAGCTCGATCTTGTAGTTGATCAGTGATTGTGCATAAGCCATCTTCTTATCAGAAAGCTGCACCTGGAAAAGATTGAGATCCATACTGGTTAAATCGCCATTTTTATATCTTTCAAGATTAATATCATAAGTAAGCTGTGAATTTTGCTGATTTTGAAGTGCAATTCCGATCTGGTTTTTCAGGTTACTCAGGTTTCGGATTACCTGACGGATATCCATTTTAATCTGTATCTCCTGGTTCGTAAGATTTAATTTTTGTGAACTAATTACAGCTCCTTGCGCCCTGATCCTGGCTTTTCGTTCGCCCCAGTCGAAGAGGGGAACATTAAAACCGATAGAAACGTGGGGACTCTTGGTCGGCTTATCATAGATTTTCGGTAACGATGGGTCATCACCCGATAGTCCCATGGAAAGCGTCATATCCCCCCTGAATTCATTCAGTGCTTTTAATGTAATGAGATCGAATTGCGAAGTTTCAACACTTATCTGGCGTTGCCGTAACTCCATTCGGGAAGCAAAGCCATGCTCGAGCGCTTTTTTGCTATCGACTTCAATTGGGGTGACTGCAACATCCGTCATCACTGAGATTTCCGAAAAAATATCCAGTCCGATGTACTGTTTAAACAGATCCTTGGCATTTTCAAGCGAAACTCGCCCTGACTCCACCCCCGATTGTGCGGTTGCCAGATTCACCTCCGACTGGTAAAGCTCTTCCCTTGCTGCAAGTCCGGCGTCAACTTTATTTTTAATAATCGCATGACTTTTTTCGGTATTGACTAATTCCTCCTGTTTTATACTCAGGCTCATCTGTGCAAGATACACATTGTAAAAAAATTGAGAGACATTTTTCTCCAATGTTAAACGCTGTATTGCATAACTGAGCATTGCATTTTCATTGTCAAGTTCCAGATTTTTAATCTGTAGCTTCGTCCTGTTATAAGTAAACAATGGCTGGGTAAGACTTAGGTTAAGATTGTTAAAGAAGGATTTGTTTGTGTTTGCAGATCCCGATGCATCAGAAGTACTCGATTGCCATCCGAACTGATTTTGAAGCGATATCTTTCCGTCGGTATAAAGAATCGGCTGATCAACCCTAAAGGTACCTGAAGTAACCAGGCTCTCATTGGTATACCATTGCGAAGTCCGGGCGTCAAATCTTCGGCTGTTGCTGTATTCCATCGGGTTTAAATTCAGCGAAAACTGCGACTTAAGCGCTGCCCGCTGTGCATTTAGCGTTTCGGTTGTCCGGTCAAGATTGAATAATGAACTCTGCAAACTTGGACTGCCCGAAGATGCCATTTCGAGTGCCCGTTCGAGGGTAATAATTGATTGTGCTTTCAACTGAACCAGCAGTAGAGAAAGCAACATGAGCAGGATAAATTTCTGTTTCTTCATTGGTTATGTTAATAAAGTGTGGAAACCATATAGTTTGCAATAATATCCATGGCCGTTTATTATTTTGCATTCTTCGTGGTAAATTTTAAGAATAACGGCAAATAGATCAATATTGCCGTTATTGAGAAGATCAGCCCCCCCATTGCTCCGGCGGCAAAGGCAAACCAGAATACCTCCTTTTGACCTGACCAAACGAAAGGAACCAAACCCAAAACAGTAGAAATAATCGTCAGGAAGATGGGAATTATTTTGTGATTGTATGCTTTGATATAGATGCGCAAACTGTTCCGAACCCCTTTTGCACGACAGAAGTTGTTGTAATCGTTGATAATATATAAACCTGCATTCACCACGATACCGCACAACAGGATAAACGAAGCAAAGCCTCCCTGATCAAAATTAAAATCGAATAAATAAAAAGTTAGAAAAACCCCGATAAACGAAACCGGGATCATAAAAATAATGGCCAATGGTTGTAACAACGATTCGAATAGAATTGAACATATAAAATAAATGATCAGAATGACAATAAGGATCAGAAAATACTGCTTTTTATCCTTTCTGTCCCAACCGCCGCCCCAATTCATTTGCCGGATTGAGTATCCCAGTGGTAAAATCTGAGATAGCTCTTTCTCGTGTCGTTCCCGAACCATTTTTGACAACGGTTCCGGTCCGATAAAATCATAAGCCACCACGAGTTGATATTGCTGATTGGTTTTATTGATATCGTTGCCTGATTTTTGCTTCCCCATGGTTCCAAAACCGGAAAGCTTAAATTGCTTATCCCCAATGGAGACAGGACGATTATTTAAGTCCCATACATTAAAAACGCCATACGAATCGGACACAAGCGATACTGGTTGAAGTTCGTTGTTGGCATAAACAGGAGAAAGACCGACTTTGTAAACTTTGTCCTTTAAAAATGAATAAAACTGTCCAACATTGACATTGTTCAAGCCAAGACCTTCATAATCGAAACTAATCGAATATTCATAAAGAGTTCTGGCATTCCAACCCGTCGAGCCCGATATCTCGATATCTTTAACCCGCTCATTTTCCTGAAGCTTTCGTTTCAGTTGATCAGCATAGCCGTAAAGTTGGTCGTAATTGTAACCTTCAAGGATGATCTGGCTGTTTTTATACCCGGAGTTTAGTGAGTTTGAAAAGCCCCGTCCAACCCCGTAAACCGACCAGTCCATACCCCCAACACTGATCGCTTTCGAAGTAATTTCTTCCTTTAAAAAATAGGGAAATGAGCCAAACTCATATTCAGGTTTAAACTGAATACTAATCGACGAATTATTATAAGCAGTAATCGATGTCTGGAAAATTTCAATTTCATTGAATTTACTCAGGAAATTCTCCATTAATACTACGGCATCGTTCAGTTGCTGTACGGTACCCCCTTCGGGCATCATCCCCCTTGCATAAAGGGTTGTACGCGAAGGCTCCGAATAAAAAGAGTTCTCGAATACAAATTCCGAAAAAAGCCGTAACGAACCGCCCAGCACTTTTTCAGCTATTGGCCGGATATCTTCAGTAAAAAAGGGACTTCCCAATGTTTTATTATACCACTCAGCCCAAATTCCTTCCTGTTCTATTTTGGCAGGAAGCCATTGCACGGGAATCCCAAAACCGAGGATAAACAAAACAATATAAGCCCATTTATAGCGTTTGCTGAAACGGATAAATCGTTCGTAAAACCGAGAGATCCGTCCAGCGCGTCTCTTTCTTCTGAAATTACGTGCGAATTTTGGCATTCTTAATTTCACCTTTTCCATCAGTGCAGGAATAAAAAACAGCGCAACACCCATCGAAACGGTCAGGTTGACAATGATTACCTGGGCAAATTCTACCAGATTAATTTTTTGTTCTTCTTTGAAGAAAAAAATCACGCATAACGCACCCATGGTTGCCAGGGTCGATGCCAGTATTGCCAAAAATGCTTTCCGGTTGCCCTGATGCAGGATATGGTCGATCATGATGATGCTGTTGTCGATGATCATCCCGAATGAAATGGTTATTCCGGCCAGCGTGTACAAATGGATTTCGATTCTTAACAGATAATAAAAAATACTGGCGATCAGTAAATTGGCTATTATTCCAACCGTTATCAGCAGCAGGTATTTTAACTTCCGGCTGATCAGTAAAACGAAAGTCAGCAGGATAATCAGGGAAAAAAACGTCCGTTCCGAAATTTTATTTAATTCATCATTCAGGTATTGTGTGGTATCGTTGGCAAGCAACAACGAATAACCCGAAGGAAGCCCGCCCTTTAACAACTCCACCTCTTCCTTAACTTTTTTTGCCAGGATCAGGTTGTTGACATTGTCTTCGGGGTAAATAACCAGGTTGATCGTATTTAAGCCATTAATCCTGAAATACGACGAAGCTTGCTGTTCTTTGTAGGCAATCGTGGCAATATCGCCAAGCAGGATCATCCGGTTATTGACTTTTTTTACAGGGATTGATCGCCACGCAACGGTGTCGGCCACATTATTGCTCAGGTAAATACCCGTAATTGTTTCATTATCTGAAGTGATTCCCGAAACGGTGCCTTGTCCAAGGTAATCCTTGCGGAAATAATTTGAGACACTTTGAGCAATCTCGGTCGAACGGATGCCCAACTGTTGCGCCAGATCACTGTTAAACCTGATTTCCCATTCGTAAGGGGTTGAACCATATACTTTAACACCACTAATGCCCGGGATAACAGACAATTTGGGTACGAGATAACTCTCGGCATATTTCTGGATAAAAAACGGGCTTTCGCTGGCATTGAGCGTATAGGTCAATATGGGACTGCTATTTTCGCCGCTCGTACTCATCGAAAGTTCAGGAAACGAAACCTGTTCCGGCAAATCGCTGTAAGCCCGCCGGATAAGCGAGGCAACCTCAAAACGGGCAGCATCCATATTAACAGTTTTCTTAAACGATAGATTAATACTTCCATACCCTTTCGATGATCTTGAAGAAACCTCCTTAATGCCTTTGACCCCACTAAACAATCCTTCTAACTTCGATGTAACTTCCTGCTCGATCACTCTCGCTGACGCATCGGGCCAACTGTAACTGACCGACAAACCTGGTAATGACCGCGAAGGGGTAAGCTGCACATTAAGTAATGGCAACAAACTGATGCCGACAATCATCAACAGGATGAAAACGATCAGTATGGAGAATGAGGAGGGCTGATATCTACTTTTTTCCAAAGATGTTAATATTTTGTTGTTTGAAATGTTTGAGAGTTGAATTGAAAAAAAAGTTCGAATGTTTGATGGTTTGAATTTTTGAACGATCAAACGCAAAGTCCTCAAATCTTCAAACCTTTTCATCACCAGCGCCGATGAATCAGGCTAAGGGTAAATGACCGTGACGGTGTTAACTGGACATTCAGGAATGGCAACAAACTCGCTCCTACAATCATCAACAGAATAAAGATGATAATTTTCAGGATTATTTTATACAATTGTTCTTTTTATTGGTCAACTTATATAAATTTCAGTGGGAAAAGGTACATTATGATATTGACGTGTTCAAATTATTACATGAGCTAATGCTAATTTTATATTAATATAAACTATGCAAATAAATCAAATAACTACTGTTTTATGGCAAAATTGCATATAGATGATTGCTAACCATTAATAAATTATATCAGCGTTTTTTATTCATCCTTAATACATCTAACAGACAAACCAAAACTTTTCATAATAGGAAATCTGATTATGGACTTATTGTTAGTTGGGAGAAGACTATTTTTACTATTATCCAAGCCTCGCCTGATAGCAGCAATTTTTCCAACCATGGTCTCCTTTTCATCAGATGTCCAGAAATAAATTAATTCACCTTGGCCGAGAAATATTGCTCCCCTATCATACTCTTTATCTTGAAATATTACCCCCGCTGGGATTGCACAAAATCCATATTCATCAGTCCCTTTTACTTCATCTTTCCAAAACTGTGTACTTTTGAGCTTTACTCCAACTTCTCCCCGGATTTGTCCCATGAGATCTAGTACTTCCTTTTTAATCCCAATAAATCTTTCTAGCTCTTTCCATTCTGAATCAGAAGGAAGATGCCAACCAGCAGGACATGATTTTAAAGCGGATGCATAATTGTAGAGCACTCCGTATTTACTATAATAATTGGTAGATTTTGCTTTATCAACATCATCTCCGTTATAATCAGGAACAAACTGGTACGGCGTTTCAAGCGTCCTAATATCCAAATTTCGATTCTTAAAAGGATGGGTTTGTTCATCGAAAATCGAATAAACAGAAGAAAGATATGCTAAGTTCTCAGCCATCCAAACTTGTTTTCCTATTTTAACCCACTTATATTTCTTCCCATCGCGAACATCTACAAAAGTATCTTTTTCCTGAGAATAAAGAATATTACATACAAAAAATAGGATAAATAGTGTTTTATATTTTTTCATTTTGACATAATTTTTTATTTATTTTGAACTCTTATCTTATTTTTTAGTCTATCATCAAATTTACTACTTGATTCTAAAATAGTGAAAGTAGAATCGATTAGGAAAATATGATTAGGAAGCAAAGCGATATTTTTTGAATGAAAGATTTTATTGGTGTCGTACAGTAAGTTTATATTCTTAAGCCCCAATTGACCAATATTGTTATTTGTCATTAACGTATCCTTCCCATAACTAATATATAGTCGAATGATGTTTTTACAAGATTCCTCGATGGATAAAATATCAGCATAACAAATCGAACAATCTCCATCAAAATAACATACCAAACACAAGCGATCATTATTTTTACGAAAAAGCTCTTTTTGATTACTTTTCTGCATTATTTCGATGGGTATATTCAAGCATCGATCATTTACACTACAACCCCAAAATGTGCAGACATATGTCAGTAAGAAAACAAACCATATTCTAAACTGCAGTTTTGTCATATTTTAATTTTACTCATATCATATTCAATTACTCTAATTTTAGGAACATTTACTAAACAGTATAACTTCATGTTTTTAGAGTCAATCGCAAAAGATAGAAACCTAATATCCAGTTCAATCTTTCTGATAGGTACTCCTTGCCATGAAAAACAGTAAATTTTATTTGGAAGAACCTTATTTGAAATAGGCATTTCTCCTTTTACAATTTCAATTCCTGCATAGGATGCCCACATTTCATTCGTTAAACCCTTAATATCCCTGTAAGCAAAGAAAACTGGATCCAAAGGAAATGTTCTTCCTCCTCCTACATCATGAGGTTTAACTGTCGTTTCAAACCCATCTGGACCTCCCAATATGCAGACTGTATCTCCTTTGTTTGAGTATACCTCTAACACATCAACAGAAAGATTTGCCAAAACTACGTTCTTACCGTCAGGCGAAGCTGTAATCATGGTCTGAAATACAATATTGGTAACTACTCAGGTCTGTTATTAAGTTTTTGTATTCAAGCCTCATCAGGTAATACAGCATTATCTAAGGCTGGATATTACGCTGTCATACA
>JAAFHB010000205.1 GCA_010906965.1 Mariniphaga sp.
AATTCCCTGTTTGGTTCAAAGTGACGGTATTCGTCAAAAATATCGTAAGTAGGCAACAGCGTTTTGCTATGAACACTATCAACCTTTCCCTCTTTAAGAAAATAGGCAGAATTCAGCAACATCTTCCCCTTCGCCGAAGGGTTGATACTTGGGGCGCCAACCAGTGCCGCAATTCCTTTGCAATGAACAGCAATCTGATTGACCGAATCAATGCACTCGTCAATAAATTCACGCCGTTCCAGCAAATCGTTGGGATAATAGCCACACACAGCAAGTTCGGAGAAAACAACAAGTTCTGCGCCTTGTTCTTTGGCTTTTTCAATATTTTGGATAATCTGATCCCTGTTTTCCTCAAAATTTCCGATGTGAAAATTTAACTGAGCAAGCGCTATTTTCATTGAAATATCTCTTTAATAAATTGTCACTAAAACACAAACCCAACCCTTAATCGTAGCGATTTTAAGGCAGTGGCATCCTTGCTGTCTTTATTGGTAGTTGCATCAGTAAAACCGTTGGAATAAACAACGCCGCAGGTGATGGCATTCCCATGTCCAAGGTCGTATTCTAGGCCCGCACCAACATTGAGTCCGATATTATAAAACCGAACTTCATCTTTGATGATCTCTTTTTGAAATGAACCATTGCTGGTCGAAGCTTTTGCCTTAATATTAAACCAGTTGGTAAGTCCAAACTGTGCAAAATACCTGAAGCGGTTAAAATCGCGGGTACGCATTTTCAATGCAAGCGGAAATTCAAGATTCGTGAGATAGTAATCCACTTTGGTGCCAGGTGGCAGAAATGCGCCACCAAAATTAACTGGTTGATTGTAAATAAGCGAACCTCCGAGGGTACTCACGGTCATCCCGGTCACGATGGCATAGTTTTCGGACCCGACAAAAAAATCACCTTCAATACCATATCCAAATCCAAGAAAACCGCCATTGCCCTTTATATCCTTCGAATCGGATTTAAGCCACGACACTTGCGGACTTGCCAGAAAAGTAAGATTAAACCTTTTCTGAGCGAATGAACCCACTGTAAACGACAGTAAAATAAGGACAAGAATAATTTTTTTCTGAAACATATATGATTGTTTTAAATCTGCTCAAGAAACTTTCGTTCACAAGCTGAAATTTTTTTAAGTAAAAATCACGTCCATTGTATACTTTTACACCAATTGAACAGAACAAAAGTAGTTAAAATTCAAAATGATGGTCTATGTATAAAGTTTTCTGTCTGCTTCTGGTAATAATAATAATCACCAGTTGTCAGCGCAACCCATTAAAGGTCGATGTTTCAGGCGTCGATTTAAAACTGAACATTCAGCGGCTCGACCGGGATATCTTCAACGTAACACCCGACAACAAGCTGATTGCCATTCCAAAGCTAAAACAAACCTACGGCTCTTTTTTCGAAGCCTATAACGAAAATGTGGTTGCACTGGGCAGTACTTCCGACTCATTGTATGCTGCGTATCTAAATACTTTTCTGACTGATTCGATGAGGGTACAATCGAAATTAAAAATCGATTCTGTTTTTAATGATCTGACAGATCTTCAGAAAAAACTGGAAGATGGTTTCAGGCATTATAAATATTACTTTCCGGGGAAAACGATTCCAAAGGTCTATACAATCGTATCGGGTTTTAACCAGTCGGTGGTAATGACCAACGATGCGACCGGGATCAGCCTCGACAACTATCTTGGAGCCAACTGCCCGTTTTACCAGATGCTTGGTCTGCCCGAATATAAAAGAGAGAATATGTACAGCGGTAAAATTCCAACCGACGTACTCTATAATTGGGCACTTTCGGAATTTGTGTTTGATGAGACGAAAAACGATCTGTTATCGAACATGATCTACCAGGGAAAGCTGCTCTATTTTTTAGATGCGATGTTTCCCGAAGAACCTGATTATCTTAAAATCGGCTACCGGCCCGACAAACTCGAATGGTGCACGAAGAACGAAGCCGGAATGTGGACTTACCTCGTCGAGCACCAACTGTTATTCAATACCGACAGGATGAACATTGTCCGGTTTATAGGTCCGGCACCCTTCACGGCGAGTTTCACCACCGACTCGCCCGGAAGAACAGGGTCGTGGCTGGGATGGCAGATCGTGCGGAAATACATGAAGAAAAATAAAGGCACCACACTCCCATCGCTTATGTCGGATAACGATTACCAAAAAATATTGAATGAATCGGGGTATTCGCCTGAGTATTAAATGAGGAATTAACTGCTTGAAGCTGTTGCAAACCCTTCAATCGGTTATTCAATATTGATTTTCTGAATTATGAAAGTATTCTAATTATTTTTTGAATAACCGTTTTGAAAGCAGTTTCATTGAGCGTAGCCACCTTCTTTATAATAATATTTTTATCTGCTGTAAAAATGCGGTTAGGCCGAATGTTGCATAATACGTTTAGGTTGTTGATTTTAAAATCCTGTTCTTTAATAGGTATGGCGTAGTCATCCTTAACTTGTTGGCTGGTAATTTGGCAAAGAATTATATCATCACCCTTCAAATTAGCCAATACAAGCGATGGCCTCTTCTTAGCCCCCGATAGGTCAGAGAATGGGAAAGGTATAACAACAATGTCGCCATTTACAAATTTTTCCATGCTTCATCTTCTTCGATTGATAACCAATCATTGGCTAATGTTTTCTCACTTGCAAAGTGAGTAAGAATCTTGTCATCAGGAATGCTTGTCCTTATCTCTTTGCGAATAACTTCACCAAGCTTAATCTTCTCTTTATATGGCAATTGCTTTACAAGATCAACAACTTGACCGAAATTAATTGAAAGGTTGATATTACTTGCTGCGGTTTTCATGCTTTTCTTTTTTGACAATTGAAACACTTTAAATTGGATTTACCAAAATGCATTGATAGCAATGCAAATCTACAAAAATATTGGATGAAATAATACAAAAAAGGCTGCTCCGAATTGTGGAACAGCCTTTAATATTGTTGAATTAAATCCGATTACAACTTACGGATTTTGATATTACGAAACCAAACTTCGTTTCCATGATCCTGAAGACCGATCAATCCTTCCTTGGCTACTTTTGCCCAGTCGGGATTATAAGATGGAAATTTTGAGTCTTTCACAAGCGCTTCCCATTCCGGAGTCCAGAGATGATATTCAACTACGGTCGCACCATTCTGTTTGTGAACAATGGTACCCTGGTAAGAAATAATTTCTACCGTATTCCATTGACCTGCAGGTTTAGTATTTTGTGGTTTAGCAGGAATCAGGTCGTATAATGAACCAGCCATGCGGTTTCCGTCTTTCCCTAACATTGCATCAGGGTGACGGTCGTTATCAAGAACCTGAACTTCAGGGGCGGTTCTCCAGATTTCCTTTCCAGGAATCTCTTGCGCCAGGTAAAAAATACCTGAGTTACCACCTTCAGAGATTTTCCATTCAATTTTAAGATTGAAATTTGAGAATTTCTCTTTGCCATAAACCAAATCGCCTCCGTCAACAGCACCAGCTTCGCCATTACCCGAACCTTTTAATCTTAAAGCACCATCTTCAACACTCCATGCAGCAGGAAAGGTCGTTTTGTTGTAACCACGCCAGCCTTCATTGGTTTTACCATCAAAAAGTAAGAGCCAACCCTGCGCCTTTTCAGCGCTGGTAAGGGTATTCAAGGCTGTTTTATCCTTTTTCGCCTCTTTTTTTGGGGAAGCTGCATTACAATTTAAAGTAAAAAAAACAGCAACAAACAAAAGTAAAAATGTACTCTTCATCGATATCAATTTTTAGTTTGTAAAATAAATAAAATCGTTCTCTAAATATATTTTAAACATCCTTTTCTTCAATAAGGCAATTTCTGCTACAAATTTTCAAAAATCTTTTGGATTTCAAACTTTAATACGGAATAAATCGGGGGAAAAATTTAATGAAATCATCACACATCTAACTTACAGCTATTTACAGTAGCGACATTTCGCAATGCGGGTTATTATAAAGCCCTGATTTTAATATTACGGAACCAAACATCATTGCCATGATCCTGTAATCCAATCACCCCCTCTTTCGCAATATTTTCCCAGTCGGGATTCAAACCCAGAAACTTCGATTTATTCACCAGCGCTTTCCATTCGGGTGTCCAAAGTTCATATTCAAGAACTTTAACCCCATTCTGACGATGAACGACTTTTCCCTGCAAGCAGATAATTTCAATCGAATTCCAAGCTCCGACGGGTCGGGCATTTTGAGGATTTGCAGGAATAAGATCGTACAATGAACCAGATTTACGGTTTCCGTCACGACCTCTGGAAGCATCGGGATGTTTTTCATTGTCAAGGATCTGCATCTCAAGTCCGCTTTTATAAATTGGCCAGCCAGCTACCTCTTTTGCCAAATAAAAGACACCTGAATTACCAGCAACAGCTATTTTCCATTCAAGTCGGAGATCGAAATCGGAAAATAGCTGCTTTGCATAGACGATATCGCCGCCATCGACTTTACCTGTGTCGCCGCGACTTTCTTCACTTCTGCATTTCAGTGCTCCATCTTCAACGACCCACGCAGCGGGAAATTTCATCTTATTATAACCGCGCCAGCCCTCGCTTGTTTTACCATCGAACATCAGTTGCCATCCCTGCGCTTTCTCGGCATCAGTCAGTTGATTGAGAGGCCCCTTTTCGCAGCACGCCACACCCTCCAACAGTTTTTTGTCCGATTGCGAGATATCACCGGCTTTTCTGGTCCCAATTTTACAACCCACGACTACAAAAAGCGTTACAATAAACAAGAAAATTAAATTTTTCATTTTAAATTGTCAATATTTGGTTATCAATTGAAATGATTGTTCTGCAGAAGTAATCCCTATATAATATACCATCCCTTTTCAGAACTAAATCATTAACTTTGCAGTTGATAAAGTCATTGAAAAAGGACAATCATACAAATTTAGAATAAAATCATTTGATTATGGGTAAAAAAATTGCAATTCTCACGGCAGGAGGTGACTGTCCCGGATTGAATGCCGCCATCAGAGGTGTTGGAAAGACCGCAATTGTAAACCATGGGATGACAGTTATCGGGTTTACCGCAGGGTTTAGCGGGTTGATCAGAAAAGAGTACGTCGAACTTGATGAAACCAAATTGTCTGGAATTCTCACGCTTGGAGGAACGATTCTGGGAACATCACGCGAAAAACCATTCAAAATTGAAAAAGGGGAAGCCTTCAACGACAAGCCTGGATTGATCAAGAAAAACTACGAAGATCTTGGACTTGATTGTATTGTCTGTATCGGTGGAAATGGATCAATGAAGACTGCGCATCTTCTCTCAGAAGAAGGGCTTAACGTAATTGGGATTCCCAAGACAATCGATAACGATGTTTTTGGTACTGAAATCACTTTTGGGTTTGACTCGGCTGTAGAAATTGCTACCGAAGCCATCGACCGCTTGCACTCCACTGCCAACTCACATCAGCGGGCCATGGTCATCGAAGTGATGGGACACAATGCAGGATGGATCGCGCTTTATGCCGGAATGGCCGGTGGTGGCGACATTATTTTAATTCCCGAAATCGGTTACAATATCAATAAAGTATGTCGCGAAATCGAAGATCGTTTTTCGAAAGGGAAAAACTCAGCAATTGTCGTCGTAGCCGAAGGTATCCAAAAGCCTGATAATATTTCAGCAGCTTCCTATATTGTCGAGAAGATTCAGCAACTTACAAGCATTGAAGCGCGTGAAACTCGCCTGGGATATGTACAACGAGGCGGTAGTCCTTCAGCAATGGACAGGATCCTTGCAACACGTTACGGTGCCTATGCCGCCGAATTGATTGCAAAAGGCGAATATGGCCAGATGGTCGCTGTACATGGAGGAGTCCTTTCTGCAATTCCGCTCGAAGAGGTTGGAGGAAAGTTAAGCCTGGTCGATCCAAACCATCCATTGATTACCAAGGCAAGGAATATGGGTGTACTGTTTGGGGATGAATAGTGTCCGATCGAAATTATTTTTTAGCTTTGCGTTGAAGGTTCGAAATTTGTATGAATTTCGAACCTTATTTTCAAAACCTAGTATATCAATACTTTGATTTATTACAATTACTTAAATATAAAAATCTCACGTCCCGAAAAACTTTAATTAATTATTCATCGCATGAAACGGATTTCAGGAACACTCAGCTTATTCATTTTGATTACGGTATTTCAATCGGCCGTTGCTCAATCATTTGCGGATATTCAATTTGAAAAAATGGATTACAACTTTGGCAAGATTAAAGAAGAAGCCGGACCAGCCAATTACAACTTTAAATTTACGAATACCGGCAAAATCCCGCTGATCATTCAGGGCGTGCAAGCCTCTTGCGGATGTACGACACCCGAATGGAGCAAGGAGCCAATTCTTCCGGGGAAAACCGGATTCATTAAAGTAGCATACAATCCGGAACGCCGCCCCGGTGTTTTTACCAAAAGCATCACAGTAAATGCGAATGCTCAGAAAAGTCCAATTGTATTAACGATCACAGGCGATGTGATTCCAAAAGCTTTGAGTAATGAGGATCTTTATCCGGTTGATTTTGGAAAAATAAGACTGAAATCAGGTGAATTTTCGTTTATGAAAATCAAAGATAACGAGGTTAAAACAGATACACTTCATTTTTACAATTCAGGAAGTGCACCTGTTTCGGTGAAATTCAAAATAATTCCACCCCATATCACCATCAAAACTGTTCCATCGGTTATTCAGCCTAAATCGAAAGGCTTTTTTCTTATCACATTTAATGCCAATAAAAAACCATCATTCGGTTATATAACAAATCGCATCTACCTGGCATTTAACGGCGAAGAAAAATACGACTACGACATCAAGGTAAGTGCCATCGTCGAAGAAGATTTTTCGAAACTTAGCGCTACTGATCTGGCCAATGCACCGAAAATTGAATATAATAGCAAGACCTTTCAATTTGGAGAAATCCCTGAAGGGAAAAAGGTGGACTACACATTTAAGATCATGAACAAGGGCAAAAAAGCGTTGATAATACGAAGCGTAACCACATCGTGCGATTGCACCGCCGGCCAGCCCGCTTCAAATACTGTTCAGCCCGGTGGAGAAACCGACATGAAAGTTTCGTTTGACTCGCAAGGGAAAGTGGGAATGCAAAACAAAATAATAACAGTTATCTCGAACGATCCGGAACATGCAACCACCATTTTAAGGGTAACCGGAACAGTAAAAAGATAACTTCCATAAAGTATTAATACATGAGCTACCATCATCCGGAAAATGATCCAAAATACATCGGTCTGAAAGTCAACCCAGGTATCGAAAAACCTGAATCAGTAAATGCCGATTCGGTTAAACGATTTCTGAAGAAGACCAAACGCAAGGTCCTTTCAGCAGATGATTACTTCGATGGAATTCTGAAAGGAGACATTACAATTCTTAGTCAGGCCGTTACACTTGTCGAGAGCAATAAACCAGCGCATCAGAAAGTAGCACAGGAAATTATTATCAAATGTCTACCTCATGCCGGGAAATCGGTCAGACTTGGTATTACTGGTGTGCCGGGTGCTGGTAAAAGCACCTTTATCGAATCGCTTGGAAAACATATCACTAACAATGGAGGAAAGCTGGCAGTGCTCGCAATTGATCCAAGCTCCGAGCGCTCGAAGGGATCTATTCTTGGTGACAAAACACGTATGGAGGAACTTTCAGCAGATCCGAATGCCTATATTCGTCCAAGTCCTGCCGCAGGATCACTTGGAGGCGTGGCCCGTAAAACACGCGAAATCATCGTCTTATGTGAGGCCGCAGGTTTCAATAATATTTTCATCGAAACAGTAGGTGTAGGTCAATCGGAAACGGTTGTGCATTCGATGGTCGACTTTTTTCTGCTGATTCAGATTGCCGGAGCAGGTGACGAACTTCAGGGAATTAAGCGAGGCATTATGGAAATGGCAGATACGATTTTAATTAATAAAGCCGATGGCGATAACCACGACAGGGCTCAGCTGGCAGCCGCCCAGTTTCGTAGCGCACTGCATCTTTTCCCACCTACAGGATCGGGATGGACGCCGCTTGTTTTAACCTGTTCGGCCCTTGAAAACACAGGCGTTTCGCAAGTTTGGGAAACTGTAAATGAATATGTTACACTCACAAAAAAGAATGGCTTTTTTAAAAACCGGCGTCACGATCAGGCCCGGTACTGGATGTACGAAACAATCAACGAAACACTTCGAAATAGTTTCTACTACAAC
>JAAFHB010000206.1 GCA_010906965.1 Mariniphaga sp.
TTGAAAAAGAGCATGAAGTAATCTAAAGAACCGTAGGTTCGGTCCATCTGGAAGCGATAGGGATAAATATGGATCGTGCCTACGGCACTCCGTTTTACCGAAGGCATTCATCTCAACGGATTGAAATACGTTGTTACAAAATGAATCGAGCCGATGGCTCTTTTACAACATCTATTTATTCACATTACTTACTTACTTCTTCAGCTTAAAATAATCTGTCGCAAAGTCCATATAACACTGCCAGTCGTACAAAGTAACATCATGCTTGCCGGGACGAATATGGTAGGCAATTGTTCCGATCAACGGATTACTGGCTGCAGGCATCACTTTCGAAGGAAGACCCTTCATTCCCAAAAGTTCATAAACAGGTGATGCATATACACACGACAGAAACTCCCCCCGTGGATCGGCCCATAAATCTTCTTCAGCGCTTGCCACATAAACTGGCCGCGGAGCGATCAATGCAAGCAATTCATGCTGATCAACAGGCATCAGCTCCTCCTTCCCGTTATATTTTTTGTAATTATCGCAAAACCAATGTGGGAAAGCGGTATTGATCCGGCCAACTGTCTCACCAAATTTCCGCATCGAAAGGGCCGCACCGCCACATCCCGAGTTATTGGAAACAACCATGGCAAACCGCTGATCGGAAGCTCCTGCCCAAAGTGAAGTCTTTCCTAACCGCGAATGACCCATCATGATCACCCTTTTGGCATTCACATCTTTATCTGTTTCGAAATAATCCATTATACGCGATGCAACCCACGACCAGGCGGCAATCGATCCCCATGATGTACTATCTCTTTTCGAATCGAAAAGCTGCTGAATTCCGTTCTTAAATCCGTCATCAAAATCGGGATCTACATCACCGTAATAAACAGTTGCCACACCAAAACCGCGCGAAACAATCTCTTTCATTGGCCAACGCGAAGCCGCACCTCCCCTTCCCTTTTCAGAGGCCCTGTTATCCGAAATTCCAAATGCTTTATTGTTACTCACCCACGAATCCGGAATCAACACATCCGGTTCCATCGTTGTGGTATGATTTCCATCAAAATTATAACTCAGGAAAACAGGTGCGTTTTTTGAATTTTGCGGCAAATAAATCAGCACCATCACCGATACTTTTTGGTCGCCGTTCATAAAGTCAAGACGAACTTCCTTCCGTTTTGCGATCCCATCAAGCGCATCTACGCAATGTGAAACAATTGTCGATTTTACCTGGCCTTTCCATTCAGGAACAACACCAAAAACGTCCTTTTCAAAAATCGAATAGATTTCGCTTCTCCGCTTGTCCCAATCTTTTTTAGTTACAACCCGGGAGCCATCGTTAAAAACAAGCACATCGGGCAAAGTAAAGACCGGCACTTTTGACTCATCATAATTTGCAACAAACGGCTGAGCGATCGAGATCCATGGAAGTGCCAGGAGAAACAGAAGACTTACTAATTTTTGCATAATCCGGAAGTTTGATTGTTTGATTGTCAAAATTAGGTTTTATAAGTTAAATTCTAATTGTTTGGATAATGAATTTAAAGATAACAAAACAAAACAAATCATCCTCCGGTGAATCTGTTTTATCAAATACTGTGTAAGTTTACAGAATTGATCCACAACCTTGTTAAGCTACGAATATGGAAAAATATATCGCAATCGTCTTCTTTTTTGTATTGTCTTTTTATCTGCAGGCACAAACAGTCGAAAACACATCTTACATGAACCAGTCGGGTGAAAAAGTTTTGCGCATCGCAATCATCCTGCCAATTGACCTGACATCCACATGGCAACTTTTTACAACCGACGACAAACTAAAAAAATGGATTGCCCCTGTGGCACATATTGAACTTAAATCGGGTGGTTCGATTGTCACCAATTATGACAGCACGAAGACACTGCTGGATTCCAGTTCGATTCATTTGCCCATCATCGGTTATATCGAAAAAGAACTTCTTGTTTTGAAAGTGTTGCTCAACAACCATTTCCCGGAGGGTGTGAGAAATACAGATCAGAACCTGCAGGAATTCATTCAATTTATTAAAGTTGACGACAACCATACTAAAATCGTTTCATCAATGATTGGCTGGGGTGAGGGAAGTGATTGGGACAAAACCTACAATTTTTTTGTAAAAGGCAACGAATGGACCTACCAGGAATTGCTGAAGAATTACAAATAAGATATTTTCAATTCTATTAAATCAACTTTTTAAGTCCGGCGTTGTTATATACCACATAAGTTTATGAAACAATAAAATACGATGAAGAAAAAAATTCTGTTGGTTGTAAGCATTCTTTTTGGACTGATGTTCATTAATGCAGGTCTTAATAAATTTTTCAATTACATACCTGTGCCTGCAGATATGCCCGAAAAAATGATGAACGCGATGAAAGCAATAATGGAATTAGGCTGGTTGTTGCCGCTTATTGCAGTTGCCGAAATTACAGGCGGACTACTGTTCATGATCCCTAAATATAGGGCGCTTGGTGCTATCATTATATTCCCGGTGATGATCGGAATACTTTTAACGAATCTGTTTATCGCACCATCAGGACTTCCCATGGCACTTGCATTGCTGGCAATCAACCTTTGGGTCATTTTCGAGAATCGTGCTAAGTACCTGCCAATGATCAGGTAAAACAATAAACGGAACTTTTTCTGCCACAAAATCACGAATCCACAACTAAGAATATCGCAATCTAAAAAAATATAAAATCAATTTTTAATGAGCGGATCGTGAAAACAAGGTAGATTTACGAACTAATGATTTGTAATCTTAGTTTCGTAATTAAACATGCAATTATTAAGAAGGATATTTATCATCTGGCTCCTTTTAACACCCGGATTATTTGTTGATACAATAGAAGCACAGGACACGGTTGCAAAATCCGATTCATCCCAAATGAACAGGAAGGCTCTATACCGCGCCGCTGCTTTTACGGGTGCATATTACGCAGGTGCAATGATTATCATGCAAAATACATGGTATCGCGACCGGGAAGTTGTCCCTTTCCACTTCTTTAATGATAACAAAGGATATTTACAGGTAGATAAGTTCGGTCATGCTTTTGGCGCATACGTCGAAAGTTATATCGGCTACCAGGTTTTACTTCATTCCGGCGTTTCAAAAACAAAAGCGCTGATATATGGAGGATCGCTCGGCCTGGTTTTACAAACCCCCATCGAAATAATGGATGGCATTCACGAAGGGTGGGGCTTTTCGTGGGGAGATATGGCAGCAAATGCAATAGGTTCAGGCCTGGTAATTGGGAACGAACTGTTGTTTCACGAACAATTGGTAAAGTATAAGTTCAGTTATTCTGAGTCTTCCTATTCCCGCAACGCAAATGGCTATCTTGGAAAAACAACTATGGAACGTTTGCTCAAAGATTACAACGGGCATACCTATTGGTTGT
This sequence comes from Mariniphaga sp., assembly GCA_010906965.1. Classification (GTDB taxonomy): domain Bacteria; phylum Bacteroidota; class Bacteroidia; order Bacteroidales; family Prolixibacteraceae; genus JAAFHB01. The sequence continues at coordinate 3,412 of JAAFHB010000206.1, forward strand.
CAATGCCCATCAACAAATTGATTTTCAAAAAACATACACCGAATTGGCTGAATATTGCCGTAGGATATGGTGCAAATGGTATGTTTGGTGAATATGAAAATATCGCCAATTACAACGGCATCGAGATACCAGCAACGACACGTTACCGGCAATACCTGATCTCATTGGATATTGACTGGACAAAAATTAAAACCAACTCGCGGTTTTTAAAATTTGTTTTTCAAGGGATGACCTTTATTAAATTGCCATTCCCTGCGCTCGAGTTCAATTCAAAAGGGAATTTCCGCGGTTATTGGTGTTACTATTGAAACTTTTGTTGAAAAATCTTCAACAACAAAATATTGAATGTTTTTACTTTGGTGTCCCAAAATTTCGGGATTGGTGATTTTGTGTCAGAACTTGTAAATAAGCAGAAATGAGAATAGTCGTGAAATTGATTGAATGGGCTAAAGAATTAAAACTTCAATCCCGGATTTTACAGTTAGTCTACAAAGACGAACGAACTCCACTTAAAGTCAAAATTTTAATCTGGATTACTTTAGGTTACCTGTTTAGTCCAATCGACTTAATCCCTGACTTTATTCCTGTGATTGGTTACCTTGATGATTTGATTATTGTGCCATTACTCATTGCCCTTACAATTAATTTAATCCCCAAAATTGTATGGGACGATGCTTCCATACTTGTAAATTCCGAACCTGAAATCAAATGGAAAAAGAATTGGCTGATAATAACAGGAATTACATTGTTGTGGTTATTATGCCTTTTGTGGCTGCTTAAATTAGGTGTTCACTACTATAAATCGATTGAAGGACCTGCGAAATTATAATTGTATTACCTGCTGCTTCGTCGTTTTTGAGTTTGCAACTCGGACTCAAATTTAAAAGGTCAGAACCGGACCTTTTATCGTTACAAACGATTGACAATTAAGACAGAAAGCAAGAAACATTATTGAACTGAAAGCCTATAATTCATTGAAAAAACAAATATGAAAGCAGAAAAGACTTTACCTTCAGATGAATCAGAAAATGAGGAGTACTTAGAATGGGTTTATGGTACACAGATGCATTAAGCCATGGCGCCAATCGCCAAAAAGTTTTTGGATGTAATCAGTTTAAAAAAGAAGTCTACCGAATGAAAAAACCCCTGAAGGGCTTGCTGCCGTTTCAGGGGGTATCAACTATTCAAACTTTCAAACTGTTTCTTATCAATAAGCCTTTTGAAGAATTTACAACCAATTCAGGGCTTGTCTTTAAATATTAGTTTCCTGTTTTATCGTAAACGATGGCTTCAACTTCGCCCCTGGCAACCATCAATGCATTCATCGCCAGTGCTTTTAATTCATCCTGACCTGGGTAAACCGAAACCGGTGCGATAAACTCAACTCTTTCCCGAATCTGGCTCATCAGATTTTTATCATATGCTATACCCCCCGTAATTAAAATCCCGTCAATTTTACCTTTCAGCACAGTTGCCATTTCACCGATTGATTTCGAAACCTGGTAAGCCATTGCTTCAAGATAAAATGCGGCCTTTTCGTCGCCTTGATTAACCGCAAGTTCAACTTCACGGGCATCGTTGGTTCCAAGATAAGCGACAAGACCTCCCTGGCCATTTACCATGAGTCGCATTTCATCCTGCGTATACTTTCCGCTAAAGCATAATCCGATTAATCCGCCTACTGGAAGCGTGCCGCTACGCTCTGGTGAAAAAGGTCCCTCACCATCAAGTCCGTTATTCACATCTATCACTTTTCCTTTATGATGTGCTCCGACTGTAATGCCTCCACCAAGGTGAACAACGATCAGATCCAACTCTTCGTATAATCTTCCTATTTTGGAAGCATGTTGACGGGCAACCGCTTTCTGATTCAGCGCATGAAATATCGATAACCTTTCTAATAACGGGTGGCCGGATACCCTGGCAATATCATCCATCTCGTCGGTAACCACAGGATCGGCGATCAAAGCAATTGTACCCGGATGCATCTGAGCAATCTCATTGGCAATCAATGAGCCAAGATTGGAAGCATGTTCGCCCATCACACCTGTTCGGCAATGCTCAACCATCAATTCATTAATGTAGTAAACACCCGATTTAAGCGGATAGGTTAATCCGCCTCTTCCGATTATAATATCAATCGAGTCAAGATCTACACGATCGTGTTCCAATTCCCATAAAATGACCGATTTTCTGAATTCAAACTGTTCGCTGATTGTTTTATAAGGGGCTAAATCAGCCATTGAATGATGAAGTGTCTTCAGTAACGTGCAGACTGTATTGTCGTAAATGGCAATCTTTGTGGATGTTGATCCCGGATTGATAACCAGAATTCGTGTTGATTTTATATTCATGGGTTACTAAATTTCAGATGGTTAATTTAAAGGTTAAAGGATAAAGGTTAATGGTTAAAGTAAGAATCATTGGAGTTTAAATTTGAAAATATGCAAGATTTCTTAAACCTCTCTTCATCTCCCCCTCTCTTCTTCTCCTCCTCTCTAAGTCTCTTCCTCCGTTTCTTAATTCGTCATTAATGCAGCCAACGCAATAGAGAGTAATTTTACACGTGCACTGTCACCACGAGATGCGAGTACGACCGGAACCCTGGCTCCAACCATAACTGCAGCGGATTCTGATTTGGCCAATTTGGTATTTACCTTATAAAAAACATTACCTGTTTCAATATTTGGAAACAACAAACAGTCTGCATCGCCAGCTACAGCTGATTTTAGTCCTTTGATTGCTACCGAATCCATATCAATTGCTACATCCAAAGCCAGCGGACCGTCAACGACACACCCCGGGATTTGACCCCTGTCACTCATCTTGGCTAGCAAAGCAGCATCGACCGTTGAAATGATCGAAGGGAGAACCTGCTCACTTGGTGCAATTGCGGCAACTTTTGGAAGATCAATTCCGAGCCGTTTTGCCACTTCAACCATATATTTTATAATCTGAACTTTCTGATTCAGGTCGGGCAATGGAATTATCGCAACATCACCAACGATCAATAATTTATGATAGCACTCATTTTCAACAAGCGTTACATGGCTAACCACTTTTCCTGGTTCGGTAAGCCCTTTTTCTTTATTGAGAATAGCCCGCATAAATTTGTCGGTATTGACCAACCCTTTCATTAAAATATCACCTTCACCTCGGTTGATCATCTCTACAGCAAGCTGCGATGCAAGATCGTCAATTGGTTGATGAATAATCCTGAACTGATTGATATCGATTCCCGATTCACGGCAAACTGACATAATTATGGCTTCATCACCAATAAGTACGCCTTTAACTAGTTTGTTCACAACGGCCTCACTTACTGCAGAAATTGTGTGTTCATCATTCGCACAAACCACTACCATGGTTTTAAGCGTTTTCTCTTTTAGTAATTCAAAGAGTTCAATAAGTTTTCTGACTGCCATAAGTATTGTTTTAAGGTTCTTCGAAGGTACAAAAATAATAATTGACCCAATGTCAAAATATGATAAAAAACAGGTGTATATCAGACAATTACAAAGAATGATAATTCGATTAAAAAAACTGACAGATTGACACGAATCATTAATTTTACAAATCAATTTCTAACAAAACGATTCAAAATAGGTCCTGTTTTTTTTATGCCTGCCTTTTATTATTGCTTATGAATGATAACATTCGAAATTATGATTTGTTGTGACGGGTGTCACTCAAGGGAGGAATTTGCAGTACTCAATCGGTTTAAAAACAAAAAAAACCGAAGCTTACTGTTCAGCTTCGGTTCATTTAAAAATTATATTATATTTTTACTTTGGCATCACCACCGTGTCGATCACATGAACTACACCATTCGACGCTTTCAGATCGGTTGCTACCACAGTTGCGACACCACCCTTTTCGTCAGTCAGGATCACATTTGCACCCTTAAGTGAGGCAGTAAGTTTTCCACCATTGACAGTTGTAAGAACAGCTTTCCCGATTCCGGCCTTAATTGCAGCCACTACAGCTACGGCATCGAGTTTTCCTGCTACCACATGATAGGTAAGAATTGATGCAAGGGTAGCCTTATTTTCCGGTTTGAGAAGGTTGTCTACAGTTCCGGCAGGCAACTTGTCGAATGCACTGTTTGTTGGGGCAAAAACGGTAAATGGGCCTTTGCTCTGAAGGGTAGCCACAAGGTCGGCAGCCTTAACTGCTGCAACTAAAGTTGTATGATCTTTTGAACCGGCAGCAACGCCGACTATATCACTTTGAGCTTTTGCACCAAAGGATGCAATAACGAGAACCAAAACAAAAACTGATTTGAAAAATGTAACTTTCATAGCAAATTTATTTAAAATTAATAATATCAGTATAACGAGAAGCGTGGCACAATGTTCTGAATATTAATATTTTTAAATACATTTTAACATTTTTGTTTAATGTTTCAGCAATTTAATAAAACACTTTAAATTCAATTTCAATGACTTAATACAACAAATAGGTTGAGACTATAGCGTGCAAAAAAAAGTATCGAAAGTGCAATTTCACCTTCGATACTTTTTTAAATCATAATTTGGTTGTGAAAAGATGGCTACCTGTTTTGCATCCTTTTGGCGCGTTCCTCTATTTGTTTCTTGCGAAATGCATCTAATTTAACGCCTTGGGCAGGTGTAATAACTGCTTTAACTTTTTTGTCAGTTTCGGCTTGCATTTTGGTTCTCTCTTCGCGCATTTTATCACGATCGACATCGCCACCTTCACGCATTTTTGCAAACGCTTCAGCTTGTTTTTTCTGAGCTTCAGTCACAATTGGCGTAACCTTGGCAACCTGATCTTTTGAAAGACCTAATTCAGTTG
>JAAFHB010000207.1 GCA_010906965.1 Mariniphaga sp.
CTCTTGCTTTTGTTAATCGCTACTTCCTTCGTTTTCTGTCTTTTGCATCGTCCCTGTCCATTTTCTCCTCTAATAGCTTTTTCAGCAGGTCCAAGCAAGGCGTGCGACTTTTTACGCGTCCTCGCATATCCCCATATCCGCCCGAACCATCCTTGATGCTGATGTTGAAAACCTCTGCAAAGTAATCTGTCATAAATTTGGTTGTCAGATTGCCATGATTTATGAATCCTGCTTCTTGAGTTGATAAAATTATCTCCAGCAAAAAGATACCCTTTCCTGTCCATGTGGGAATAGGTTCATCGAGTTTCCTATTTGCTTCGATTGCCCCGGACAGTGTATTTCCTTTATTGATTAGCCAGCCAATTGCCATATCAAGTACCTCGCAGCCCTTTTGAATATAGACTGCCGTTGGCTCATTTTTTTTCCGCCCCGGTTGCAAACTTCTCTTTTTGCAGCTGGGCTAGTTCAATGCGGGTGTAGTTGAGCGTGAAGTAGGCAGGTATTCGCGTTGCTGGCCCCATACATTTATCGACAATCAAGTGTACAAATTCCTTGTACGCTGTGTCCAATGTTGTTTTTTCTGGTGATGTTGTTGCTGTTATCTGACCCGATAGCAGGAAAAAGAATTTTGTTCCAGTTAATGTCTCCATCTGTTCAAGTTTAAATTAATTTTAATCTATATATTGGTTATTATCTCTAACCTAGATTGAGCGATTATGAAAATAAAAAGTAAAAGATATGTTGCACATCTAATTAATAATGAGTAATTTAGTATCGACAAAAACAAAAAACAACTCGTCACTTTTTAGGTGCACAACACTATCTTTTATGGGTGCTAAGATAACAAAAATAGGCGTTACAAACGACAAAATTTCAGGACGTGGGGGGCTTGCCCTTTTGCTTCGTTACGTCGAAAAAACACAGCTTTATGACCTTATATCCGGGGTCTTTATACCGAAAATCGCTGTTCAAAGCAAAGGATTACAATTGCAACAATTTCTAAAACAGATATTTGCCTGTTTTTTTGATGGCACGGACATGTCGATGGCCGGGTTCGATGCAAAGAAAAATGACCAGGGCTATTCTTTGGTTCTGGAAAACAAAGTGTCGCAAATGGCATCATCACATCAGATGAAGCGTTTTTTTGCAAAACTCTCCATTATCCCAAATAATTTGCACCGTAAAATTTTGCACGAACTCTTTATTTGGAGGCTTAAGATGGACAAGCCGAAGATCATTATTTTAGGCATCGACACAATGGTTATGGATAATGACACATCGAAAAAGAAGGAAGGCTGTGAGCCTACCTATAAGAAGAAGAAGGGTTTTCAACCTTTACATATTTGCTGGGGCTCTTATTTGATTGATGTTTTGTTTCGAAAAGGTAGTGCGCATTCAAATCATGGAACCGACTATATCGATTGCGTTACCGACATAGTGAAATTAATCCGAACGAAATATTCTCAGGATGTGCCTATTATTTTTTGTTCTGACAGTGGCTTTTGCGATCAGAAGGCTTTTGAAAATTTCGAAGACAAATTGAAAATCCATTACATCACTACCGGCAAGATTTATGATGACGTGAAGGATTATGTAGAAGCTTTGCCTGTGGCAGATTTAAGCGAATTTGGAAAGAACAAAGCAATCTGGAAGTTTGCCGAGTTTGGCAACAAGTTAAAGTCATGGAAGCGGTTCAGACGTTGTATCTTCACAAAACTTCATTTGGATCAAAAGGGTCAGTATTTGCTTGAAATTGGAAAACCCGATTCGATCATTTACACCAATATTGGCATGTGTAAGGAAGCCGATGACAAATTACTTGCGGTAGGTGGCCAAAAGTACTTTGAACCAGAGTTCATTATCGCCCAATCTCATGCACGGGGAGCGGATGAATTGATCCATCGTAGCATCAAAGAGTTGGCAACCAAAGAACAATTGCCTTTTAAATCCTTTGGAATGAACCGGGCATATTACTATCTGCTTGTAATTACCCACTTTATGTTTGAAACGTACAAACGTGATGTAACGGTTGATATTCTCCCTGTTACTGCTTACCCCAATACATTTAGAAGAAAAATGATTGATTTTGCAGTGAAGATAACGTCTCGATCCAGATATATCATTTTGAATGTTACCAAAACAATTCATGCAACAATAAAAATTGACCAGCTATGGGAAAAATGCCAGTCGCCACCAGTGATTCAGTTGGCGTAGAGAGAAAATTGGAAAGATTACTGTCGCAGTTTAAACTGCGACGAAAATGATGCGTCCCAAAGCTTGATATGTTTACATAATAAAGTGGGTTTCTTGCTATTGGATGCACGAAAGCTATACTAAACCCGAAAATCAGCGATCAATTCCCTCGAAAGTTTCAAAAATTTTATAAAAGTGGCAAAAGGGACCACCTGAAATTATAAATCGCTCAATTTAGGTTAAAATTAAAAGAGCGGGAAATATTGGCTAACGACCGCACTATCACGATGCAATTACGTCAAATGCTGTCGAACATCGAGAATGAAGAGCTGAGCAACTCCTTCCAAAAAGTGAGAGAACAACAAAACCGTGTTGAAAAGAAAACCTGGCTGATTATTCTGGTGGGCGGGTTTGCACTCGTTACAATCATCTTCTTTTTAGTAAATATTCTGAGAGATATTACTAAAAGCCAGCATTACCGCAAAAGTCTCGAAGAGGCAAAAGCATATACCGAATTGTTGCTCAGGAGTAAAGAACAATTTATGCTGAGTCTTACACATGATCTTAAGTCGCCCTTGAGTTCAATTATTGGTTTCACCGGCATTATGCAGGATGAAGCTGGAGTATCGCCACAGCACCAAAAGTACCTTCAAAATATCAGTGTGTCCTCAGCTCATATTCTGAATCTTATCAATAGTCTTTTGGACCTGGCACGACTTCAAACCGGTAAGTTGACCATTGATTGCATCCCTTTCAGTTTAAAACCGTTGATGGATGATATTGTGGAAGGATTTCGTCCACAGGCGATTGCTAAAAATATTGATTTGCAATTTCAATTCAACCTCCCGCCAACGGTGGTCTACGTAAGCGATCCTATGCGGATTACACAAGTATTGAGCAATCTAATTTCGAATGCCTTTAAATTTACAGAAACGGGAAAAATATCGATTATTGTTTCCGCAATTAAGTCATTTGAAAAGACAGACCAGGTTAAAATTGAGGTAATTGATACAGGGATAGGTATTTCGGAGGAAAATACCCGCCTGATCTTTGAAGAATTTGCCAGAGTCGCCAGTACCCGACAATATGAAGGTACCGGACTGGGACTGACGATTACCCAAAAGCTGATTCATTTGCTGAAGGGAACCATTAACATCATAAGTGAAGTGGGTAAAGGCAGCCATTTTATCATTGTCTTGCCACTTGAAAAAGGTGAGCAATTGGCTGTAGTTACCCCTAAAATAACTGTCGATCAATCGAAGGAGGCAAAAGCTGAAATTATCGGAAAAAAAGTTTGGCTTATTGATGACGATGAAACGCTTCTTGAAATGACTTCTGCCATTTTAAACTCAGCCGGAATGGAAGTTCACGCCTTCAGCGATCCTGAAACAGCGATCCGTTCATTTGAGAAAGGTTGCGCGAATCTGCTGATTACAGATATCCAAATGCCTGTTATTAATGGTTTTGAGGTGTTAAAGCAGATTCTGATTAAGAATGAGGGTCATATCGCTGCCATAGCAATTTCGGGAAGTAATATGGAAGAAAAGGAGTTTGCCGGGTTCTCCGCCTTTATTAAAAAGCCCTTTCAACCGCAGGCATTGATACAAGCAATCTCAGGACAACTGAAAATTGCAACGATAATTGATCAAAAGGAGAGTTCTGGATATTCGCGACACAACGGCTATAACCTGAGGCAGTTTGCTGCTTTTGCCGAGGGCGATCCGGAAATCCTGACGCAGATATTGGTTTCATTTATCAAGACGGGCAAACAAAATGCTTTGCTTTTCAGGCAGTTCCTTCATGCTGAAAGCGATCATGAACTTTCGGAGCTGTCACATAAAATGCTTTCTCTTTTCCGCCAGCTCGAAGCGAACGATCTTGTTGTGCTTCTATCCCAGTTGGAACACAAAGATTTTGCCAGCCTGCACCACAAAGAATTCTACTTGTGTGGTAAAATGGCCATTGAACAGATCGATGAATTACTTCAAACCATCCAGAAGGAAGAAAACATACACATCGATTAGACAGACAAACTAATGAGAATCGCTTTTCCCTGGAAGCTCGATTTTGTAGAGTTCAAGCTTATTGTATAACGTTTTACGATCAATTTTTAGTAGCCGGGCTGCTTTACTTTTATTGTAGTCGACAGACTCTAACGCTTTTAGGATTAGTTCGCTTTCGTTATCCTGGTTGAATAACTTAAACTGATCCTCTTTTTTTTGAGGATTAAATATTTCTGAAGGGATTTCGTTGAGGGTGATTAGGTTTCCGGGGGCAAGCAATGTTGCACGTTTAACCACATTCTTCATTTCACGTAGGTTCCCGGGCCAGCAATAGTCCATAAATACAGTTTCAACCGCTGGTTCAAAGCCGGATACGCTCTTTCCAAGAACAGAATTGGCTTGATTAAGAAAATGATGCACAAAAAGCAGAATGTCTTCGCCGCGTTCCCGAAGGGGTGGAACAACTATTTGAAACTCGTTTAAGCGGTGGTACAAATCTTCGCGAAAGTTGCCCTGTTCTTGTGCTAATTGCAGGTTTTCGTTGGTGGCCGCTATGATCCTGACGTCTACCGAAATTTCCCGACTGCTCCCGACTGGCTTGATTAAACGTTCCTGCAAAGTGCGCAACAACTGAATTTGTGTACTGTACGAAAGGTTTCCAACCTCATCTAAAAATAAAGTGCCACCATTGGCGGCTTCAAAATGTCCAATTTTGTCTGCAATGGCTCCCGTAAACGAACCCTTTACATGACCAAAAAATTCACTGGCTACCAACTCTTTAGGGATTGCACCACAATCAACGGCAACAAAAGGACTATCAGAACGTGCACTTAAGGCATGAATGGATCGCGCAACATATTCTTTGCCTGTTCCACTTTCGCCGGTTATAAGTACAGACAATGGTGTAGGCGCTACCAAAGCAATAAATTCTTTTAACCGTACAGAAACCTTACTGGTCCCATCCAGAAAATTATTCTGCTTCAGATCATTTTGATGGATTTTCACATCATGTTTTTTCGTCACCTCTGCGAGTGCCTCCCGAATAATGTTTAAAATCTCTTCCGGTAGAAAAGGTTTAGGAATGTAATTGAAAGCTCCTTGTTTGATAGACTGTATTGCTGTGGAAATATCTGCATAACCAGTCATCATGATAATCTGTGTATCGGGCGATTCAAGTTTGATCATTCTGATTAAATCCATACCGCTCACCCCGGGCATCCGCAAGTCGGTTAGTACTACATCATAAAATTCCTGATCTATAAGCCGCTTAACTTCTTCCGGAGAAAATACAGTCGTTGCCTGATAATGATGTTTTTCAAACAGTTTCTTTAACATCAGGCAGAAAGTTACATCATCATCAACAATCAGAATATTTGCCATATGCTATCGTTATGTTTGTTCTCTGTTTTTAGAATTGCAAAGATCATCATTTAGTTTAAGTAATTTCTCCAAAAAAAGTATACAAAACGAAAAAACCTCTGTCAAATGCTTTTGACAGAGGTTTTGACCACTTATTCTTAACTTTAATTCATTGTAAGAGTAAAGAAAATGTTTTCGAATAAGGGGTGAAGAAAAACTAAGAAGACTATTTGATCAATTCACCCTTACTTGTGAAGCGAAGTACCGTCTTAACAGCGTCTTTGCTTATAGCAACTTTAAAGGTGCCGTCATCGCCCAGAAAAGCCATGTCGATGGCATAACCAGCGTAATCTTTTGCAAGAGCGGCAGCGACAGGTGCCGGTAGGTTTGCTGCAGGAATTTCAGTGTATTTTACTGCTTTTTCCTGTGTCAAAGTGATATTATTTTGTGTTGTTGTAGCTTCTGCTAACTGTGGCATTGCCAAGAAAATAGCCAGTGCGGCTGCTGATAAAATCATTAACTTTTTCATGTTTTCAATTTTTATATTTGTAAATACTCTTTCTTATCAATGTTATAGACAAAAGCGTGCCAAACTCGGTTGAATTACCTGCTGAATTAAGTACGTGGCTATAAAGCAGTGTATTAGCCGTTATATGATGGAACAGCAATAAGCTTTCCCCACAAAGATAAGGTGTGGAATCCATGGGTTTGGTGTGGAGAAATTCCACAGAAACTGTGGATAGACAGTATTTCTTCCCTCTTTCATCTTCATAATGCTTATATTTGAACACTAAAGCGATTCCGCTTATTGCGGAATTTAATAAAACAGTTATCAATTATTACTACAGAAACAAAAGCATGGGGAAATTTAAAAACCTGTTTATAATGGTATTCGTCTTCATTGGATTTACGGCACAGGCTGGTAAAGTTGTACCTTCAGATCCTAAAGCAACTCCTGAGGCTATTAAGTTGTATCAGAAAATGCTGAGACTTCAGCACAAGGGGATGATGTTCGGGCATCAAGATGCGCTGGCCTATGGAACAAGCTGGTATGCCGAAGAGGGCCGCAGTGACGTGAAGGATGTTTGCGGTGATTATCCTGCAGTTTGTGGCTGGGAATTGGGACATCTTGAACTTGGGAATGCCTTTAGTCTTGATTCTGTTTTCTTCGATAACATTCGCAGTGGAATTCAGAAATCATATAAAAAGGGAGGAATTAATACCATCAGCTGGCATTTTACCAACGTATTGACCCAAGGCTCGGCATGGGATGTGACCTCAAACAAAACTGTTGCGGCAATGCTACCGGGTGGCGAAAAACACGAATTGTACAAACAATATCTCGACAAATTGGCTCTCTTTATGTTGAGTCTGAAAACCGATCAGGGAACATTTATCCCGGTCTTATTTCGTCCATTCCACGAACATACCGGGAGCTGGTTCTGGTGGGGAAAAGACCTGTGTACCGTTGATGAATACAAAACTTTATGGCGGTTTACTGTGAACTACCTGCGCGAAACGAAAAATATTCATCATTTACTATACGCCTATTCTACCGATCGTTTCTCTACGACTGATGAATATCTTGAACGCTATCCGGGCGATGACCTAATTGATCTGGTTGCCTTTGATTTGTACGATCGCGGACCGGAATATGCCGCCACGCTGGGAAAATGTGCGAAGTTGGTTTCAAAAATCGCTGCCCAGAAAGGTAAAATTGGTGCAGTAAGCGAAGCAGGTGGTCCCATTACTGAAAATACCGAATGGTGGACGAAAGTATTACTTGAAACTTTGCGTCCTTATGATTTATCCTATGTACTTGTTTGGCGCAATGCTTTCAATCAGCCTGTCAAGACTGCTTTTGGGCCTTACAAGGGTTGCCCCAGCGAGAAGGATTTCGTAAAGTTTTACAATGATCCGAAAACGCTGTTTCTGAAAGATATTCAGTAATTACTGAACAACCAGGTTTCCTAAAAAAAGGAATAATCAAACTATCATCTTTAAATGGAATATAGAATACATATAGATTTAGATTACGGAAATGGGAGTTGAAAAAAAAAGAGTAAATCAAACGGGGCAGTCATGGTCGCGTAGAAAGTTTTTTAAAATTGGGGCTATTGGATTGGTAGGAGCCATTGTCGCAGAACGCACTTACGATTATGTGTCGGAGAGTAAAGCAAAGGCTAAAATTGTTATTGTTGGTGGTGGAGCTGCGGGAATTACGATGGCAGCATATTTGTCAGACATGCTTCGTTATGATGATATTACCATTATAGAACCAAATGAAACACATTACTATCAGCCAGGTTTCACGCTGATTGCAGCTGATGTTTTTACGCCGGAAGAGGTTGCAAGACCTACAAAGACACTCATTCCAAGTCAGGTGAAGTGGATAAAGGATTCAGTTTCGGAGTTGAATCCTGATAATAACAGTCTTCTTACTGCTCATAATGGAAAGGTTTCGTATGATTACCTGGTGCTCGTTCCTGGATGCCAGATGGACTTTAACCTGGTTGAGGGTATTACACGCGAGACGCTGGGTGAAGGGAATGTACATTGTATGTATGATTATAAGGGTGCCCGAATTTGCCGCGATGCGATCAGGAAGCTCCCGGATATGAAAGAGGGACGGCTGATCTTCACCAATACTTATA
>JAAFHB010000208.1 GCA_010906965.1 Mariniphaga sp.
TGCCGGAAATTACAGGCTTATCGTCCGGTTTTTCTACGACTTCTGGTACATCGCATTGATCTGGATTGTTACGCTGATCGTGCTTGCAAGGCTTTACTCCATGCTTAAACCACGTCCAACGTTCAAAGTGAACAGCTGGAAATATGGTGTGCTTTCATTGACCGCCCTGGTTTTGTTTGCCGGATTAAGCGTGGTTGGAATGCGCGGAGGGTATATGCCAAGTACCCGGCCCATCAGTATGAATAATGCGGGGAAATATGTCAATTCAACCGAGGAGATGTCGTTGGTATTGAATACACCATTCTGCATTATAAGAACATGGGGTAAAAAGGCGTTTGAGGTAAAGAATTATTTTAGTTCTGAAGTGGAGTTGAACCGCATTTATTCTCCTGTTAGGGTTCACGTTTCGGAGGAACCGATGAAAAAGAACAATGTTGTTGTGATTATTCTCGAAAGTTTCAGCCGCGAATTTGTTGGATCGCTGAATAAGGGGCTTGATAACGGACAATACAAAGGATACACACCATTTCTTGATTCGTTGATCAGTAAGAGTTTCGTATTTACGAATGCTTTTGCAAATGGACGAAAATCGATCGATGCCATACCATCAGTTACAGCAAGTATTCCTGCTTTGGTATTGCCGTATGTGATTTCGGAGCGGTCGGGCAACCGGATCAACAGCCTTGCAAGCCTGTTGTCGAAAGAGGGCTACGAGACTTCATTTTTTCATGGCGCTCCCAACGGATCGATGGGTTTTGATGCCTTTACGAAAATTGCCGGTTACCATCGGTATGTCGGCAAAAATGAATATGCGAATGATGAGGGGTTTGATGGAGTGTGGGGAATCTGGGACGAACCTTTCTTTCAATTCTTTGCCGATGAGATGAATAAAATGAAGGAGCCATTTCTCACAACAATCTTCTCAGTCTCATCGCACCACCCGTTTAAAGTTCCGGAACAATACGTAACACGATTTCCTGAATCGCATATTCCACTTCAAAAGTGCATCCGCTATACTGATTTTGCACTTAAAGAATTCTTTGACAAAGCATCAAAAATGCCATGGTTCAAAAATACGCTGTTTGTGATCACCTCCGACCATTGTTCGGAATCGGATTTCAAGGAGTATAAAACAGCGGTTAACTATTATGCTGCACCACTTATCTTTTTCAAAGGTGATGGCAGCCTTACCGGAACTGATGATTCATTGGCTCAGCAGATTGATATTATGCCCACCATTCTTGGTTATCTCAATTATTCAAAACCCTATGTGGCATTTGGAAACAATCTTTTCGATCCGTCGGCACAGCGATTTGTGATTAATTACCTTGAAGATACGTATCAATTTTTGATCGGAGATCATGCTTTGTATTTCACGGAGAATAAGCTGACAGGTATCTATAACCGGAAAGAAGATCCATACCTGCGTAAAAATTTGCTTGGCAGTGCCAATTCCGAAACGGAGCAAAACCTGTTTAAAGCGATCATGCAGCAGTTTAATAACAGAATGGCACAGGATCGGTTAACCATTGATAAGAAATAAGATAAGGCGGAATTGTGTGTTTCTCCTTTTAATCTTCAATCTTCCGGTATTTTATAACAACTGTTAACGATTTCTGGCACTGGATTTGTGAATTTATTTGTGAACCAATTATATACAAATATGAAAGCAAGAAGAATTATCGCAGCTTTTATAATGTTGTCAGTTTTCGCAACTGGTTTTGCACAGGAAACTTCAAAAAAAGCGTTACGGGAACAGAAGAAAACAGAAAAGCAGCAACAAATCGAAGCCCTTATCAACTCAAACGAGTTTGTCTTTGAAGCAACGCAGGCTTTACCTCAGGGGGGACAAATGATAAACCTGACAGGTAGTTCCTATACCTTAAAATTTTATAACGATACGATTGAAAGTTATTTGCCCTTTTATGGCAGGGCTTATAGCGCAGATTACGGCGGTGATGGTGGAATAAAATTTAAAGGCAAACCAAATGAATATAAGGTTGCAAGCCCAAAAAAGGGCAAGGGCTATGATATAAATGCCACAATTAAAGGCCCGAAGGATTATTATAAAATTCACCTTACAGTAAGCACAGATGGAGGTGCAACTTTGGTAGTCGATAGTAACCAGCGTAGTAGTATTTCCTATCGTGGAGACATCGAAAAATTGGAAGAGGTAAAATAGCCTTAAGGAGAAATTTACAATTACAGGAAGTAGCAGTTCAATTTTGATATTGGATACAAATAGCGATTTAGTGCTTTATCTTTTCTAATTTTGCCTCGAAATATAATTTAAGGATGATCATCAGAAAAAAATTCAGGTTCGAAGGAGCCCATATCGTTCGTAACTGTACCTCCAAACGTTGCCGCGAAAATATCCACGGTCACTCGTATGAGGTGGAGGTTTTTTTAAAATCAGATCAGCTTGATAATGGTTTTATGGTGATGGATTTTGTGCTTCTTAACAATGTGGCAGAGTTCATCCACAGTTTTGATCACTCGTATACTTTGTGGGAAAAAGAGGCCGATGAGGTGAAAGATGCAATTTACCGGATCAATACCCGTGTTGCCGAAATCCCGGTATCGCCTTCTGCTGAAGGCTATGCGCTGCTATTTTATTTCGTTATCAACCTTATCATTTCAAAAACAATATTGGTTAATGGCGAGGGAAATGTGAAATTACATGCTGTCAGGGTACACGAAACACAATCGGGTTATGCTGAAGCTTCTGCCGAAGATCTAAGTCTTGTCCGGTTTACGCTGAATGATATTCATTTTAACGATGGTATTCAATCGGAGTGGAAGGGCAAAGCCTGGTGGAATCAGATCGGCGGATTTTAAAAGTTAACAAATTTTAAAATCCGTTCAACGTATTAAAAAAGGGTTACTTTTGCACACGCAATTTGTTTTTGTGCAATTAATTCTATTTTGAGAGACACAACCCGTCATACTATTCTTACCGTAGCCCGGACTATATTTGCCCACAGAGGGGCAGATAATACCACGATGGACGATGTAGCCAAGGCTTCCGGACTTGGAAGAAGGACGATTTACACCTATTTCAAAACGCGCGAAGAGCTTTATCTTGAAGTTATTAACCGCGAAATTGATGTTATTCTCAAACAACTCAACCGGGTAGCCGGCATGAAAATATCACCTGAGAAGAAGATTGCCCGCTTCATGGTCAATCATATGAAAACAATCGAAAACCTGATCCGAAAAGACCGCATATTAAGGATGGAATTCCTGAAAAGAAGTGAAAAAGTCGAGAACTTTCGTAAAGTGATCGATGTACACGAAAAGGAGTGTTTTGTTACTACACTTCAGGAAGGAACTCAATTGGGAATATTCCTGGTTGACGACTACGAAAACACAGCCGCCCTTGCCCTCACCACCCTAAAAGGGCTTGAACAGCAGTTTATACTTGACAATTTTGGGAAATCTTGCCGTGAGACGCTTGAACTCTTGCAGAAAATATTTTTTCGGGGAATTAAAGTCCCTACTTAAATTATTGATTATTTGATATGAGAATGTTTATTAATACAATTTCGCATTACGTTCCGGAGCTGCGTGTTCCAAACGAATACTTTAAAAAACTGAATGGTCTTGATGACGAGTGGATATTCGACCGCACCGGTATTCGGACCCGGTCGAAAGCTGCCAAGGGCGAGACCACTAATTCAATGGCAATTGAGGCGGTTAAGCGGGCATTGAAGGATTTACCATTCGACATTAAAGAGGTTGATCTAATCGTTGGAGCTTCCTATACACCTTACGACACGGTCGCTACAATTGGTCATTGCGTTCAGCGCGAGTTTGGAATCCAGGAGGCTCAGGTTGTTTATGTGTCATCTGCATGTTCTTCGCTTGTGAATGCACTTGAGGTTGTTGAAGGTTACTTCGCAATGGGCAAGGCGACACGTGCGTTGGTAATTGCATCGGAACACAATACTTTTTACAGCGACGAAAGCTGCGAGAAGAGCGGACATCTCTGGGGTGACGGCGCAACCGCACTGTTTATCTCCGAAGAACCGATCGGACCGAAACCCGGAGAAATCCTGAATATCTTTACACGTGGTTTAGGTCATATAGGTAAAGGTACCGAAGCTGTATTTTTACGTCCCGGTGAAGGCGGACTTCAAATGCCCGACGGACGCGATGTTTTTATGCATGCTTGTAATTTCATGCGTGTTGCGCTCGAAAAGACACTCGAAAATGCCAATCTTTCAATCGAAGATCTTGATTTTATTATTCCTCACCAGGCAAATCACCGTATCATTGCCAACCTGATCAAACAATTGAATCTTCAGCCTAAAAAAGTGCTGAACAATATTCAGGATCTTGGAAATACAGGTTGTGCTAGTACAGGTATCTGTCTTTCAGAGAACATGGATAAGATACCCACAGATTCGCTCGTCGGATTGACTGTATTTGGTGGAGGTTATTCTGCCGGTGCTGTTTTGATCAGGTTTTAACTGAAGTATTTGTATCTTTGTTTTAAAATTTACTGATATGGATTTGCAAACAAGAAAACTGAATGCTATTCGATACTTGGTTAATCTTCAGGATGAGAAAATATTTAGGGAAATTGAAGCAGCCATTGATACTGTTAAATCTCAAAAAGAAACAGAATTACAACCATTTACTCCGAAGCAATTAGTCGACAGGGCAAAGCGTTCAAATGAGGATTATGTATCCGGGAAATTTAAGTCACAGGACCAATTGGAGTTGGAATCTGAAAATTGGTAACTGAAATGAAGATTATCTGGTCTGATTTTTCGGCTGATGTGCTTGCAGAGATATTTAACTATTACAAAGAGAACACAAGTTATGCAGTAGCTAAAAAGATTAAAACAAATATCTTTAAGGCAACTATGCAGCTGATTAAATATCCGGCTTCCGGACAGATTGAGGAATCTTTAAAACATCTTGGGGAAGAACACAGATATTTGATTGAAAACAACTATAAAATTGTATACAAACAAGTTAATGAAGGTGTTCTGATAACTGATATTTTTGATACAAGACAAGATCCAACAAAAATAAATGCTTTAAACAGAAAGTCAGGGTAATAATATGCTACCGGGATCTTAACATTTTATTAAGTGATTTATCACGCGAAATAATTGTATGATTCATCATACATAAAAAGAAAATGTAAAGGAGATCGGCCAACGCCGGTCTTTTTGTGTATTTTCGTCATCAATAACGCAATTAAAACCAGATTGTAATATGAACCGGAGACAAATGATTGGAAATACGGCAGGTATTGCTGCTGTAACAGCCGCAGGATTTCCTTCTGCGAGCGCTTTTGCCGGAACAACAGCCGGAGCTGCAAAACTAAAAGGAAACATTCACCATTCTGTGAGTCAGTGGTGCTATGGAAATATTCCGCTTGAAGAGTTTGCAAAAAACTGTGCCGATATGGGTCTTGAGTCGATTGAATTATTAGGCGAAAAAGACTGGGCCGTTGTTAAGAAGTTTGGGTTGAAGTGTGCCGTCGGGTATGCAACAGATTACGGAATTCCAAAAGGATTTAACCGTGTTGCCAATCATGCAAAACTGATTGCTGATTTTGAGGCAATGATCCCCAAAGCAGCCGAAGCGGGTGTTCCAAACCTGATTTGCTTTTCGGGAAACCGCGAAGGGCAGAACGATAATGTTGGGATGATCAATTGCGCCATTGCTTTACGTAAACTGATGCCGTTAGCCGAAAAACATGGTGTCACAATTATCATGGAATTGCTGAACAGCTATGGTCATGCCGATTATCAATGCGATAAAACTGCCTGGGGAGCTGCACTTTGCGAAATGGTGGGTTCACCAAGGTTTAAGCTGCTTTACGACATTTACCATATGCAGATCATGGAGGGTAATGTAATCGACACGATTCAAAAGAACATTCAATACATCGGGCACGTTCACACAGGCGGCGTTCCCGGACGTCACGAACTGGATGATACGCAGGAGTTGTATTATCCGGCAATTATGAAGGCTTTGGTGGCTGCCGGATATAAAGGGTATGTCGGACAGGAATTTGTCCCTGCCCAGCCCGACAAACTGGATTCGTTACGTAAATCGGCACTGATTTGTGATGTTTAACAGATCTATTTTGAAAGTTATTTTGAAAGGGCGGTTTGACGATTCAATCCGCCCTTTTTACATAAATGGGGGAGACGAATGGCTACCTGTAGAGATGGACCCCCGCCCGTCTCTACAATTATTTTATCTCTTAAAAATGCCTGATCACTATTCGCCCCATAAAAACCATTAAAATTGAACTAAAATTGATTTAGTTTCATGTGAGAACCGTTTCGCGGTAAATGAAATTGGTTTTATTTCGCATTCAATTTGTATATTCACTACATTAGGAAAACATAAGTGACGGACCGACTGTTTAGCCTATGAAAAGTCGGGGTTTCATCTAAGAATTTCCGTATTTAGGATATCAAAATTCGAATCCTCACTAAAAGAATTGAATATGCACGAAGAGATCACATTAACCACACCAGCACTGCTGTTTTCAGCCATATCGCTGATTATGCTTGCCTACACAAATCGTTTTCTGGGTTATGCCACGCTGATCCGGAATCTTCATGAAAAGTTCAAAGTAAATCCCAACGATGTTTTACTCGGGCAAATCGACAATCTTCGCAAACGGCTTTATCTTACCAAGTACATGCAGATATTGGGTGTTTCGAGTCTATTTCTCTGCGTTGTTACAATGTTTCTGATTTTTGTAGGGAGCTCCATCCTTGCTGTATGGATATTTGGACTCGCGCTGCTATTATTGATTGCTTCATTGGGCGTTTCGATTCATGAAATTCTGATTTCTGTAAAGGCACTCAATCTTCATCTTGGTGATATGGAGATCAATCGTAGATCTTAGTCCGCCGGTTGAAAGCCGATGGCCCGGTTCTGAAATAGCGATTCTTCACGGTCAAAACCATCTATCTGATCAGTTTTAACCTGGGATACAGAAGTTTTATGCAGGGTGTCAGAACGAAACTAACAGTTCCACAGCCTGCTGCGCAAGGAATGCCGGATGTAAAATTCAAATTACTGCTCCATTTTTCATATATTTGCGGTTTCGTTTAATTAAAATTAATGATCTCAGATATTCTTATCACCTTATTATTGGTTTCCCTTAACGGATTTTTTGTGGCCGCCGAATTTGCTATTGTGAAGGTACGGGCTTCGCAGCTCGAAATGAAGGCACAGAGTGGCAGCCAGATTGCAATTATTGCTAAAAATATTGTTTCTAAACTCGACAAGTATCTTGCCGCAACCCAGCTTGGGGTTACACTTGCAAGTCTTGGTCTGGGTTGGATTGGCGAACCTGTCGTTTCTAAAATAATTATCAAGGTGATGGCACTTTTCGGCGTCGTAATGGATACTGAATTGTCGCACCAAATCGCTTTACCTACTGCATTTTTGATTATTACTGTCTTGCACATCGTATTTGGGGAATTGGCTCCGAAATCGATTGCCATTCAGCGCCCGCAGCGAACGGTTCTTATCATTGCCTTGCCGCTGCAATTCTTCTATTACATTTTTCGGCCATTTATCTGGGCATTAAATGGATTCGCCAACCTGTTGTTGAAATCGCTTGGTATCTCAAATGTTCAGGGACTTGATGTTCACAGTAATGATGAATTGAAATACCTGATCAAGCAAGGGCAGGAGAGTGGCGAAATTGAACAAGCCGATTACGACATCATTAAAAATGCTTTTGAATTTTCGGAGCGAATGGCCAAACAAGTCATGATTCCCCGCACCCAGGTGGTTGCCATTGATGTGAACGATTTTCAGGAAAGTATGTTGGATGGTCTGATCAGTGAAAATTTCTCCCGGATTCCGTGTTATGCCGATACGCTGGATAATATCGTGGGTGTCGTTTACCTAAAAGATGCGCTGATTAAAATTAGGAACAAAGAGCCAATTTTAATATCAGCCATTATGCGACCGGTATTGATAATCCCTGAAACAAAACATATTGCTCAACTTCTTAAAGAGTTTCAGATAAAGCATCAGCAAATTGCGGTCGTTATTAATGAATATGGAGGTATGCAGGGGATTGTGACAATGGAAGATATTCTGGAGGAACTGGTAGGCGAGATTCAGGATGAATACGACAATGAGATTCCTTTTGTCGAGA
>JAAFHB010000209.1 GCA_010906965.1 Mariniphaga sp.
ATACATCCGGCCAATGATGACGCGTTAATTGTAAAATCAGGTTTGCGTTTCAGTGTTATACTTCCAGGCAAACTTCGGCATCCGAACGAAGAAAACACGTTTAATCCGATCGTTGCCTGTGGTTTTGTCTTTAAATTAAAAACAAGCGGACCTTGCTTTTCCAAAGGATTTGTGACGATTTCCGATGGATCGAGATTGGATAGGTCCCAGGTATAGGTGTCAATTGGAGTACCAATCAGCCCCGCATAGGCTAATTCATGAACTCCCGGTTCAAGACAATCGGCAGGTGAAAGTGAAAAGGCTACATCAGGGATGGGGTGAACGTTAACCATATTTGGGATTATCGCTTCATTCGAACAACCATCAATTGTCGTTACTTTGAGTTTTACATCATAAGAGGCGGGAATCAAATAGGTGTGCTTTTGAACGGGAGTAAATCCGTTAATTACAATATTATTTTCAAAAACCCAGTCATAAGTAACTGATCCTAAGCTAGTCGCGGTAAATACCACTTCCAGTGGCTGACATCCATCAAAATTTTCTGCAGTTAAGTTTAGTTTAGGAGTGACCAGAATATTTTGCACAAAAGGATAGGAACATCCGTCCCTGGTGACGGTCAATTTGAGCTCGCGTTTTAAAAGACTTGTCCCTAATGGAACCACTTGTGTGTTTAGATCGATCCCATTTGCGATGATTGCTCCGCCAAATTCCCAAACATAGTTAGCTCCTGACAGATCCCCATCCGGTGTAAAAACAGCATCTAAATTATATCCAAAACACTTCTGGCCTGCAACCTGTCCGTTTACGGTTAAATTACCTTTAGGATTTCCACGAAATTCTAAATTGAAATTTTCATGACTTGGACAAAAAGCATGATTCGCGGTAACCTTCATCGGATAAATTCCAAAATCGGCAACAGCAACATCTGATTTATTGCTAATTTGAGCTCTGTTGTCAACACTTTGAAGTGTATAATCTGATGCATTTGTTTTAATATCTGCAATAGTTGTTTTTGCATCACCGCAAATCAGTTTCTGAACGTTTGATAGATCAATAGTTGGGTAATCGTGCACAATAACCTTTGTCGTAAAGGGTGGCGCAGAACAATTTTTATCGGTTGTCAAAGTCACCGGATAATCACCCGCCACACTGACAGATATTGTTGGAGATATCTCTCCGCTTCCCCACTTATAAGTGTAAAGCGGATTGACACCCGGATCAAGCATAGCCAGCGCTCCTTTACAGATATTATAGGTTGGGGGCAAAGAGGAAACAGGCTTTGGATTGACGGAAACCTTAAAAATCGTTGGTTGACTCACACATTTTCCACGCGTTCCGATTACTGTATATTCTGTTGTAATAATTGGGTTTGCTACCGGATTGGCAATTGCAGAATTAGAGAGCGATTCGGGATGATCCCAAACATAGGTTGCCACAGGTGTGTTCGCATCGGGCTGATTCAGTGTAACACTCGATCCCTCACAAATGGGGTTGATCGTCGCCGTATTAAAAAATATTGAATTTACCTGTAATGAAAGGGTGGCAATTAGATCCACTTTCGGATCATCTGCTGTTCCACCAAACTCTATTAAATATCCTGCCGGAAGGTAATCGCCACTGCCACCTGAATTCGGAAGATCATTCCACTTATATGAATCGTTGGCATTATTGGGAAATACAGTAATGTGAGAATAATCTTCCCCGGGATTGGCATTCGGTCCAGTAGTTCCATTTGGACCTGTATTGTTAGGCTCCCAGGTATTCGATGACAACGATGAAGAAAAGCCCTTATCCCATTTGTTCCAATTGTGATAGGCGTCATTTACCGGACCGTAAGCACCAGCCGGGTTGTTCATTTTAGCCTGATAACCGGTACCCTTCCAGAAAAGCAGGCCCTTGCCGGAATCCATCAACCCTTCGGGCCCTGTTTTCCAGCGCCAATCTCCTTCAACATCCGCATCTGATGCCCCTATCCATCCGACTCCTTTGGTTTTTGACTGAATAAAAGAATTTTCAAACATACTGGTAATCGTCGCTAGATAACCCCTTAATCCATAATACATCATTTGATCAGATTTTGCTTCTGCTTCGGCATCAGTCCACTTTATACCCGACTTACTGACAAAGCGATAAAAATGGCTGGTTCCCGGATAATAATCGGCATCATCAAGTGAAATAGTGAGCTTACGTGTACCAAGGGTAGGTATGAGCTTATTATTCATGTACTTCACAGATTTTATCGCATCCCGGTAATTATCAGCAGTCGTGCTGGCATCGCCCCGAAGAATCAAATAACCTTGAAGATTGTACCAGGTACCGACAATATTACCAATAGAGCCGGAATATACCAATATGTCTTCTCCTTCATTATAACCCTCACTAATCGAAATCTTCATACCAGGTAGCATGAAATTCCCTTCAACTATTAGGCTCTCAGCAAATGAAACAGGTCCATTACAATATTGAACAGGTGTGGAATCTGTAAGTTTAATTGTCAAAACAGGGTCTGCCGCTTTCGTAGTATCAACGAAAGCGGTAAAGATCAACAATATGAGAAAAAAGGTTTTCAATTTTTATGTTCTGACAAATATTTCATATTCGATTTTCTTAATAAACGACAGTGATTGTTCCGTTTTGCTGATGTTTCCTTCCTAAAAAATCGGTATAGTTGAGTATCCACACATACGCTCCGGCAGGTGCAAACGTACCGTTTACCATTCGGCCATCCCACCCTTTAATCTCTTCCCTTACTTCAAAAACAACATCATTCCAGCGACTAAGCACTGTTAAATGATATCCTTCAGGTATTATCCCTTCGGCATTAAGAAGAAATTCCTGATCAGCAATATCCGGTGCGTTTGGTGAAAAGCCATCGGGAGGAAATAACTTGTCGAAGGCAACCAGAAGCTGATGAGAAACAGTATCAGAACAATATTCATTGTATGCCTTTAGCAAGACGGTTCTGTAACCAGTAACTGCATAATTATGAGACGGGTTTTCTAAATCGGAGGTGGACTCGTCTCCGAAATTCCATAAATATGAACCTGATCCACTGCTCCTGTTCGAAAAATTAACAGTTGCCTTACCTTTATATACAACATTATTATCCATAATAAATGCCGCATCCGGAAGTGGAGCGGCAAAGACCATCTCCTTAACCAATGCAGTATTGGTACACTCCTTTATATCATTTGTGACAACCGTAACCCTAACATCATACTTACCAGCATTTTCATACGTATGCGTTGGCTTTTGCCCGGTTCCCATTTTCCCGTCGCCAAAATCCCAATCGTAACTGACTCCCGTTTCAGTATTCATTGCTAAAAATTCAAAGGCCTCCGGCTGGCAGCGTATTGGATTTATAACTGCAACGCTTAAAGTTGGGTCAACCGGAATATCCTTAATTTCATAATTATTGGAACATCCGTTTTCCTCCACCTTCATCTCGAGATTAGCGGGTGACGGGCGAATACCAAGAGGGATGTTCTGTTTGATCAGACCAATCCCATCAGCAATTATCTCGCCGCCGAATATCCAGGTAAATCTTGCTTTGGAGAGATCAGCGATACTGGTAAAAGAAGCGTCAAAACTATATTTTTTGCAGATTCCTTTGTCGATATTCAGTTTCCCGTGTGGTATTTTGTAAAATGAAAGAGAGAATGGCTTTTCTAAAAAGCAGGTATTATTAGAATTTGATGCCTTGCACAACATTGGGTAAATCCCGTCGCCACCAGGCGCAGTAACCTTTAAACCAATTACCTGAGCTTTATTGTCAATACTTGAAAGTGTAAATTTCGTTGTACCATTTGGAGCAATATTTACGGTTGTAAACCGATCACCGCAAATAAGTGTTTCGATTTTTGTTAAATCGATTATTGGAATTTCATTCACATGTAATTCAAGGGTTGCAGAAAGATGAAGGGAGGCAATCTCCATCCCGCCAAACTCTATCAAATAACCCTTCGAAGTATATTCGTCCTTACCTCCACTATCTGGTAAATCGTTCCATTTATAGGAACCGGACGGATTATTGCTAAAGACCGTGATATGGGCATAGTCTTCACCACTGCCAACATTATTAGGTTCACCGGTATTCCAATTCGTGTAACTTCCCTGGTAGGGTCCGGAACCGGTAATGTAAAACAGAAGACCTTTATTACCATCTTCCTTCCCTTCAGGTCCGGTAACCCAACGCCATTCACCTTCAACTGCATCATCCGATGCCCCAATCCAACCGACACCTTTGGTTTTAAGTTTGATAAAATCATTTTCGCCAATGCTTGTGACAGTTGCAAGATAACCTTGTAAACCATAGTAATTAGTTGACATCGCCTCGGCCCTGGCTGCAGACCAACTTAAGTTTAACTTTTCAACAAAGCGATAAAAATGACTGGTCTCAGGAAGATAGTCCGCATCATTTAAGGATATCGTGATTTTGCGGATACCTAAAGTCGGATTCGAAACAAGGTTTTTATATTGAATGCTCCTGATTGCAGTTACGTAATCCTGAATTGCGGTACCACCTGTAAGCTCAAGAGCCCCGGTAGATGCTGACCAGTTGACTCTTAAAGTGCCATGAGAAAGTACGACTAACTCATCTTCATTCAATTTATAACCCTCACTAAATGAAATTTTGAACCCATTAATATTGGGCGTTCCCACCGTTACGATGGAAATAAACTCAGCAATTGAAACCGAAGTTGCGCAAAACTGAATTGGATTGTTGTTGTTTAAATTAATTGAAAAAGAAGCGCCCTCCCCTTTCGCAATACCCACGAAAACGATCACAAACAGCAATATGAAAGTTGGGATTCTCAACTATTTTGCCCTGAGAAATATTTCATAAACTGTGCCCGTTCGTACATCGTAGGATTGGAAAGCTTTGAATAACTGAGTCTTCCCCGAAAATCAGAAATCTGCTTAAAATTCCATTTTATCATAAACGACTTCAGATAGTCGAGTATCTCATCGATCTGACCAAAACCATTCAAATAAAGTGTCGAACAAATCTGTCCAACAGTAGCGCCTGCGAGAATTTGCTTAACAAAGGCCTCCCCATCGTGTATTCCTGTCGACGCAGCAATATTAAGGATAGGCACTTTACCCGAAACAATTCCTGTCCAGCGAAGCGAATGACGAAGATCATCGGATGAACTATAAATAGTAGAGTTGGTCATTTTAAGCGTTTCAAGATCGATATCAGGCTCGAAGAACCTGTTAAACATCACTACAGCCGCTGCACCATTGGAGGACAATTTATCAACCATCCCCACAAGATTGGTAAAATTATTACTGATTTTCATTGCGACCGGAATTTTAACAACCCTGCGAACTTCTGTCAGAATATCGAGGTACCGGAATTCGATGTCAGCAGATGAAATCTTGCGATCGGTAGGTATTATAAATGCATTAATTTCCAACGCATCGGCACCTGCCTTTTCAAGATCCCTGGCAAATGTGATCCATTCGTCACCAGTTACGCAATTGACGCTTGCGATCACAGGAATCTTCAGAGATGATTTAGCGATCCTAATCAGATCGAGATAGGTCTGCAAATTGGTTTCCCGGATATAATCCCAAATACAATCTTCGGCTTCAGGATGCGAGATTTGCTGAACATCCTGGTTGATCACGTCAATCACTTCGTTTGTAATTTGCTCCTCGAAAAGAGATTTCAAAACGATTGCCCCCACCCCTTTCTCTTCGAGCTGAAGGATTTTGTCGATCGAATTTGTTAATCCGGAACTGGAAACCACCAGTGGATTTTTGAGGGAAAGCCCCATGTAAGTTGTTGATAAATTGGGCATAGCGTGAGAATTATGAATTATCAATTACGAATTATCAATTACGAATTACAAAATTAATGTGCGATTAGATTTCGTTCTCCAAAAATGGTGCTGCCAATCCTGACCATTGTGCTGCCACTTTCGATAGCATACAGGTAGTCGCTTGACATTCCCATCGAGATTTCGCGAAAGTTATCATTTCCGCGAAAGAAAACATCTTTAAGATTTTGAAATATTTCGTGAAGGGTAGAAAATTCTTTTCTGATTAGTTCAACATCATCCGTGAAAGTTGCCATACCCATCACTCCTGCAATGATAACATTCTCAATATCTGATGATTTTAATGTCGTTAATAATTGAACGGCCTCTTCATACGAAAAACCGAATTTACTCTCTTCACTTGCAATATGAAACTGAAGCAAACAAGGGATCACTCTTCCGGCGTGCTTTGCTTCATTGTTAATGGTCTTTAAAATCTTAAGACTGTCAACCGAATGAATCATCGCTACAAACGGGGCAATCATCCGAACTTTATTTGACTGAAGGTGACCAATAAAATGCCATTCGATATCTTTCGGCAACGATTCCCATTTGCGCACAAGTTCCTGAACCTTATTTTCACCAAAGATCAGCTGTCCCGTCCGGTAAGCTTCCATAATCTCCTCATTACTCTTCGTTTTCGAAACCGCAACAAGCTTAACACCATCAGGTAATGATGCGTTGATTTTATTCAAGTTATTTTCAATTGTCATTCCTAATGAATTTTACTCAAATGTAAATAAAAGTGGCTAATAACCGCGCACTACCACGACATAGGTTTGTCAATTGTATTAAACAGGCAAATGAAACAGCCATGCTATTTTTTTTAACTTTACACCCGAACAAAATAGGCTTGATTACAATTCGAATTGAATGAAAAAATATCTTATATTATTGCTGATTACAGGATGTACAATTGCCACATTTGCACAACCGAAGGATTTTAAGACAGAGTTATATATCGGCGCAAAAGGGGGAATGACTTTCTCGAAGGTAAGGTTTTATCCCAATGTCGTTGAATCGTTCGAGCAGGGAAAAACAGGCGGAATCATGTTTCGGCTTATTTCTGAGCCCCATATTGGATTTCAGGTCGAGGTAAATTATACACAAAAGGGTTGGAAAGAGGATTCAATTGGTTATTCTCGCCAGCTGAACTACATAAGCGTTCCTGTGATGACGCATGTGAATATCGGGAATAAAGCATTCCGGTTCACGCTTAATCTTGGTCCTGAAGTGGCTTATATGTTTTCTGAAGAAGAGAAATTTACTTATCCTGCAGCGACTTCAACTGACGAACCAGCCTATCGCACTTATATTGGTAAACCAACCGACACGCAGCTCGATTTTCTGTTTACTGCGGGTATCGGGATGGAATACCATATGAAACACGGTGGTGCTTTCTCACTCGAAGGACGTGCTTATTACAGTCTTCCAAACCTTTTTGATCCCGACAAATACCCTTATAAAGTCTCTCAAAGTAATGGTGCCCAGGTTACTTTTGCTTACATGTTTCAATTCAACAGGAGGAAAAAAGCGGGTAAATAACTCCCCTTAAGTCAAGATGTCAATAACCTGACTTTTAGATATGAAGCTGATCGATAGGGACTCTTATTGATGGGTGATTGATGTTAATTACGCAAGCACTGTGGGGGAAATAAAGTACTTCCGGGGTACTAATTAGTACCTCAGAGATAGAAAAAGCTCACTATTTTGTACTAATTAGGGTCTGCTGATAAACTAATTTTTAGATTTTTCTGGTGATCGTCACCGGATTCAATGAATCTGCGAACAGTAATAGTTTGTTTAAAATTTCTTCAGCGATTTGGTTTATATCCATTTTGACACCTCGTGCTGAAAAACTATTCAACCATTTTAGGAGAGTGCACGGGAGAGCCGCCCCGGCCAACTTGACCAGGTTAAGCACCAAAATGATGCTGGCAATCCAGGATTCACTTGTGTTTCGAAGTCTTGCTTTGATACGGTCTAATCCGTATGCTGTTTTAGCTTGACCGAACTTACCCTCGATTGGATTGCGCTCTCCCGGACTTACATGATTTTGCACTGCCGACGGCCTCCCAAGGGGCTTGGCGATAAGCTTGATGCCTTTCTCTTTGAGCCATGCACGATTGAAACGGGTGCAGTAGATTTTATCAGCCAATAGTTCTCTTGGATAACAGCCAAAACGAACTTTGTATTTTTCAACGTATTGTTTATTTCAGCCCAAAAGTATACCAGTGTTTCACTCCAAAAGTATACCATTTTTAATTAATAAAAAGGCAGTACTCTTGTGATCGGGGT
>JAAFHB010000210.1 GCA_010906965.1 Mariniphaga sp.
GCGAGTTCTTTCAATCCATCCAGAATCCGTTCCTTCACTTTGGCGGTACGCTCAATTTCAAAAGGCTCGATTTGTTTGAGTAAGGTTGTTATTATATTCAGATTGGTGATAATATCATTGCAGAGTGATACTCCTTCCTGAAGTCTGAAATTGTCAAGAGCAGTGAGCGCTTCGCGTATGGTTGCAAGAACGATTTTCCATTCATTTTCATCAGGTTCATCACGCGTGGTTTTTACAACATCTGGCAATTGCATGATGATAGGTAAAATATGCTCATTAACAGGAAGACCAAGTTCATTGCAAAGTTCAGATAGCTGTGCAAAATAACTCTTTACCATCGGATTGTTGATGGCGCTGTTGCTTTCCACACCCAACGATTCGGAATAGAGGCTGAAATCGACTTTCCCTCGAATCAGCTTTTCTGATATTTCACGCCTGATTTCAATCTCTTTTTCACGATAAACACCAGGAGTTCTCGTGTTGAGATCCAGTTGTTTGCTGTTCAATGATTTTACTTCAATTGTGATTTTTTTTAGGGCCAGCTCACATTCGGCTTTCCCGTAACCCGTCATAGATCTGATCATCTGATATATTTTGGAACAAATTTAACCTTTTAATCCGAACAGGAGAAAATTATGATCTTAAAACAAAATAGCTCGTGCAAACATCGTACAGTTTGACACGGGCTATTGAAGTTTTAAATTTTGGAAGTCAAAGCAATTGCTTTCATCCCTTTCTCCTAAGCATTATCTAAATTGTGGCATTAATTGTCAAATCATCTCCTCTTCGAATTCTTTCATTTGTAAATTGTCACATTGTCGAATCGTCAAATTATTTATTGTAAGCAGGATAATCAGTATAACCCTTTTCTCCCGGAGAATAAAAAGTATCTGCATCCAATACAGTCGACAATGACCAGCCGTTTTTGAAACGATCCACCAAATCCGGATTATTAATGAACTGACGTCCAAAACCAACCAGATCGGTAAATCCGCTTGCCAAATCTTCTTCTGCATTTATCTGGTTGTAACCGCCAGTCAGGATCATCGTGTTCCTGAACTTTTTATGAATTGTTTTTTTGATACTGAACGGAACTTTCGGTGCGCCCATTGCACTGTGATCAACCAGATGGACATAGACGATTCCCCTGTCATTCAACTGTTCAGCCAGATAAGTATATGTTTCTTCAATTTCAGGATAATGAGGCATATCGCTTGCTACACCAAACGGTGATAAGCGGATGGCTGTCTTTTCCTTGCCAATCGCTTTGCTGACTGCATCTACCACTTCCAATACAAAACGGCAACGGTTTTCGAAGCTTCCGCCATATTCGTCTGTCCGCTGGTTGCTGAACGGCGAAAGAAACTGCTCAAGCAGATAGCCATTTGCGGCATGTAATTCAACACCATCAAAACCTGCTTTTACGGCAAGGCCTGCTGATATTTCAAATTCCTTTATTGCAGTTTGTATTTCTTCATCAGACATTGCCTTGGGTGCCGGAAAATCCTGCATTCCTTCCTGGTCCGTCCACATTTGTCCCGCAGCTTTGACGGCAGAAGGCGCTAGTATGGTGGCACCTGCAGGTAAATTTAAAGCATGTCCGATTCTTCCTGTATGCATCAATTGCACGAATATTTTTCCTCCGTTGTCATGTACTTCATCAGTTACCTTTGCCCATCCTTCGACATGCGATTGGTTAAAAAGCCCAGGAATCCTGCTATATCCCAGTCCGTTTGGTGATGGTGAAGTTCCTTCTGTAACGATGAGGCCTGCTCCTGCACGCTGACCGTAATAAGTGGCCATGAGGTCATTGGGGATATTTCCGATTGCCCTTGAACGTGTCATCGGTGCCATCACGATCCTGTTTTTCAATTCGACCGTTCCTAAACTGTATTTTGAGAATAATTTTGATGTAGACATATAAATTGTTTAATATTCAGTAATGATTTTGATAATATACTGAAAACAACAAGCAGACAGGGTTATTGTTTGACTGGTGTTGAAACATCGGTTGATGTTAATAGAAGTTTAATATTGCCCCAAAGAAAAGCGGGAGATCTGATGAGGACCTCCCGTTTTATTAGTTTATTCTTTATGTTGTTGATTATTTTATTTATAAATTAGGCTAAGGCACTTACTTATATGCTTATGAATTGCCACGGCATTAATGCCGTGGCAATTCAAATTGCTTCCGCTACAGGGCTTTAGCCTAAATTTTTTCTTGGCGAACTGAATTAATGTCTAAATTTTAACCAGCATTTTCTTACCAGAATAAGTGACCGATTTATCAAACTTTGTACTTATTTCAACCCCGGTTCCAAAACCAGATTTAACCAGGACGATATTGAATTTGCGTTCATTCAGCATTCCTTTAAAGGAGCCTTTACGATCACTAACCATCAGTGTCTTTGCTTTGTCATTCCATTGGAATTCAATCGTAGCAAACTGACCTTTTTCGTAGTTGTAGGTATCGTTCTCGTCTTCATAGATTACAAATTTCCCGTCAGCACCCGGATATATGCGTAATTCGATCACATCAGCAGGTTTTTCGGTGGCATATTGAAGAAATGAACCCATCGGAACGATAGAGCCGGCCTTTATGTAAAGCGGTATTGTCTCAATCGGAGCCTGTGCTACAATGGTCTGTCCACCTTTTATGGTTTTTCCGGTCCAGAAATCATACCATACAGCCGATTCCGGAAGATAAACTTTTCGCGTTTTTTCGACTGGAACATTGGTTTCCAGACTGTACATCCGTTCGGTTACCGGATTGACAAGAATTGCCGGGCCAAACATGTATTGATCAGGAATTTCATTTACCTTTTTATCATTTCTGAAGTCAAATGCAAGTGATCGCATTATTGTGTACCCTTCGTTGGTTACTTTCCACGAAAGTGAATAGATATAGGGGAGAAGCCTGTATCTTAAATTATCGTAGTTCAGCAGAATAGCCTTTGTTTTTGCATCCCAGTTATCAGAAAATAAGGCGCGCTCTCCTTTCCCATGAATTCTGAAAATTGGTGAAAATGTCCCAAACTGAAACCAGCGTGTAAAAAGTTCTTTTTGAATTGGAGTTGACCAGTCGGCTGCTGTCCAGTTTAAATGATAGCCACCAATATCGGATGTCCAGTATGGTATGCCTGATGCACATGAATTGATTCCTTGTGGCACCTGACTTTTAAAAGCTCTCCATGTGCAGGTAATATCCGATGACCATAAAGTGGCTGCATTTCGCTGTGCGCCTGCAAATGATTGGCGTATCAGGAAGAATGCGCGTTTGCCTTCAATATCTTTACGCCAGTTTTTGTACAATCCTTCAGAATGCATTAAAGAATAGGTATTAAAAAAGTCGATCCCTTTGCCGGTGGCAAAATTACTTTGTTTTCTAAGATCAAAGAGTTTGCCATTGTCAGGCTCACATTGGTCAACCCACCATGCATCCCATCCGTAACGACCAATCAAACTGTCTTTTGCCTGGCGCCAGTACATATCCCTCGCTTTCGGACTGTGTGCATCGTAATAATTATCAAAGGTATGGGTCATAACATTATCCCAGGTAATGTCCGTTAAATTACCGGCTTTTGCCATTTCGTCGTAAGTTTGCGTCCCTTTTGCAAAAACCGGCCAGATCGAAATCATTGCATGAATGTTAGCTTTATGCAATTCATCGACCATATATTTGGGGTTTGGATAACGTTCCGGCCACATCACGTGCGAGCCGATTACATTGGGTTCCCAGTAAAACCAGTCCTGAACAATGCAATCGACCGGTATCTTATTGTTGCGGTATCCATCTTTCACTGACAGCACTTCGGCCTGGCTTTTATATCGGTCCTGCGACTGAAATAACCCGAAGCTCCATTTGGGATACATGGGTGCTGCTCCGGTTGCATCGCGGTACGATGCAATGATCTGGTCAAATTCGGGACCATAAATGAAGTAGTAATCAACCATCGTACCACTTTCTGAAACATATTTATATTTGGTATTCGCTGCTTCTGCACCGTAAAAGTTTGATGCAGCGTAGTTATCCCAGATCAATCCATAACCTTTGTTCGATAAAAGTACCGGAATTGCACCTGTCATATATTTGATGGCCATTTCCTGGTCACGACCTTTATAGTTGATGGACAACGTATCTTCGGGATGGCATCCGAGGCCGAACAGCGCTTCATCAGCAGGAGAATTGAACTGTGTAACGCAATTGTAAGTTTTAATACCTGCAACTGTTGCTTCGGTCATACTTTTGCCATTGACCTGATCTTCAGAAAGAATCACCCCATTTTTAAGATCGGTGTAACTGATTGAATTATTGATTCTATTTACTTTAACCTTTAGTTTAGCCGTCGAAATAATTATTTCGTCAGCGGTCTCCGAAACTGTAAATTCAGGTTTTGTCTTCCATGTATTGTTAATTACGAGTGAAGTCTTATCAGGGAAGGATGGCAGGATGGTATATTTCACCTCTACAACATTGTCCTTGCATATTTTCACTTTCATCAAGCCTTTATCCAATGTGAGCGTTATTCCATTAAGGTCTTTCGCAAAAGATTTTACGGAAGCGTTCGCCATCATTGAATTTGTAATGACGTTAAAAGCTAGTAATAAAATTGTTACCAGTATTTTTGATCTAATCAGCTTCATTGTTTAATGATAATTTTAGTGTGCGTTAAACGATACATTTCAAAATTCTGTTGTTTTGAAGCCCAAAGATAAATGATCTCTTTTACTATGTATGTACTTTTGATGCATTTTTGGTACTAAATTTGTATCTTCCCTTCTCATTAATTTATTGATAAGCTTTAAGCTATGCAAAAATCAAAGGTCAAACGGATTGCTGTTTTTACTATTATTCTACTGTTTGGTTTGTTCTGTAAGTCACCTGCGACCGCTAAAACAGGTAATTCTTATGACGAATTGTGGAAAAAGGTCGACTCGTTGCTTCAAATTCAGCAACCAGAATCGGCGTTAAAGGTTTTAGAAGATGTTTATACAAAATCGAAAAGTGAATCTTTCCAAATTCAACAGATTAAAGCCTTTGTGGGAATTGCTCAAATAAAGCTGGAGACAAGTGATGAAGTGGTTCCATATCCATTTACAGTCTGGGAAAAAGAGATGTTGCGTCTTAAACCCGAAAATCGGAGTGTTTTGCTTACTTACCAGGGAGAATACATGGTTCAGATTTTCAATCGTAACCGGGGCGAGATCTATCAAAGAACCAAGGGTGCTGCCCAACCCAACGATGTTGCGACATGGGATGTATCCTATTTTAAAAACCAGATTGACAGCTGTTTTTTGAAAGCGCTTGATAATGAAGAAATTCTTGCAAATATTTCATCAAAAGAATACATTGCGCTTTTGGATACGGTTGAATTGGAATGGCAATATCGTCCAACTTTGCTCGATCTGGTTGCGGCCAAAGCACTTGAATTTTACCGCAATGACGGATTTGATTTATCGCCGGTTCCGCTTTCCTGGGCAAAAGATGCCGCTCTTTTCTCTGAGCGTTTTGTTCCAAAAACTTCTGATAATGGAAGGTTTGACAGCCGGATTTTCTATATTTTCAAACTCCTTGAAAATCATCACCAGAAAAACGGGGATGTTAATGCGTTGCTCCGTCTTAAACTTGATCGTCTGAATTATATCTACGAAAGCTCTTTACTGCCTGCAAAAGATGAGCTATTCATTGAGGCTTTAAAAGTATTTGAGAATCAGGTCGGAAATAATCCCTTTAAGGCAGCAGTTCTTGAAAAGCATGCAGATGTCCTTTCAGTGATGGCGAACCGGTATGAACCCAAAAATCCCGTTTCGGAAATTTACCGGATGAAAAACAAGGAGGCTGCTGAGATATATCATGCTGTGATTCATAAATATCCTAATACATCTGCAAGTATCCGATGCGCCAATAAACTTCGGCAGCTTCAGCGACCGCAATTACAGCTAACGCTTGAGAATATTGTGCGAAAAGGATTTCCTTTTGCCGCTTCAATTCAGTACAGCAATTTGGCAAATATTAAAGCTAAGTTGTATAAGGTGAACCAGTCGGAATATTTAGCTGTACTGAAATCCGATATTTATGGACGGCGATTTGTAAATCAGCAATTTAAGTCTGAAAAGCTGGTTTCGGAGCAGAATTTTCAGTTGGTTCAGGACAGTGATCTGCGAAATCACAGCACAGAATTGATTTTCCCGAAATTAAATTCAGGGCTGTACCGGATAAAACTTGAGAGTATTTCAGGAAGCGACACCTGTAATTCGAGTGCTTTATTTACCGTTTCCGGAATCAGTTTCAGTGAGCAGGCTGGTAAGTTTAATATCATGGATATTGAAAATGGGATGCCTGTGAAAGGGGCAGAAATTGAACTGATTACGAAAAAATATCAGGAATGGATCACCAATAAATATAAAATTTCAGGTGAAGGCATTGTGAAAACTGCCAGACAAAGCAACCTGCTTCGTATTACCAATCAAGCAGATACTATTACGATGCCCTGGTATACCAATGCTAATCCTGATCCTGTAAAAGTGACGGTTCAGCAGCTTTATCTTTTTACCGATCGCAGTATTTATCGGCCCGGTCAAACCGTTTTCTTTAAGGGAATTTTATTCGATAAAAATGAAGATAAAACAAAATCGATTGAAAAACAGTTAGTTGAAGTTGTTTTGCGAAATAGTAATTACCAAAGCATCGATACCTTAAAACTAACCACCAACCGTTTTGGAAGCGTTTCAGGGAAATTCAGAATTCCATCGGGTGGTTTGCCTGGTAACTTCCAGTTGAGTTCAGATAAAGGATCGATTAATTTTCGGGTGGAAGAATATCGCCGGCCTGGTTTTAAAATCGATGTAGACGATCTGAAAGGGGAGTACCGGCTTAATTCACAGGTTGATGTAACCGGAAATGTTACGTCGTTTTCGGGCGTTCCGCTAAAAGATGTGACGGGGAAATACCGGATTTCACGCAATCAGGTTTGGGCATGGCGCTCATTTGGAGAGGCTGAGCAAATTTCAGAAGGCTCTTTTACGACGGATCAAGATGGAAAATACCACCTTAATTTTGTTGCAAAACCCGATGAACGTTCTATTGAGACTGCCACCTATCCTTTCAGATTTGAGGTGGAAATTGAGGTAACGGACATCACAGGCGAAACACAAAATACCACAAAGTCACTGAATATCGGAAAAGAAGCGCTGACAGCTTCGATTGGTGGACCCGCAGTTTTTGACTTTGCCAATACCATTAAAAAAGAAGAATTTAACTTCTCTTTCAAAATAATTAATTCAGATAATCAGGAAATTAGGTCAAGTGGAAAAGTCGAACTGATACGAATGAAATGTCCCCAAATGCCACTGCGTAAAAGGCAGTGGGCTAATCCTGACCGACCGATCTATTCCAAAACTAAGTGGGATCAGCTTCTCCCTGGAAATCAGTATGGCGATGAGGTTCAGCCTTTAAATTATGAGGAAGAAAAAATAATTCAGACAATTGATGTCGGGAAACAGGATACTTCTTGGGCGAATTTTAATACAACTGGATTAGAACAAGGTTATTATAAAGTAAAAATCACAACTACCGATCAATTCGGGTCACCTGTTAAGGCGGAACATCTTGTCCGCGTTTTCGATAGCTCCAAAAAGGTCTTTCTATTCCCCGAAAGTTCATGGTTAAATATATCCAAAAAGTCAGCTTTACCAGGTGAAAGCGTTGAATTGTTAATTGGAAATTTTGGGAAGCAGTTCTGGAATATTCACTTATACCGAAAAGATGGGGCTGTCACCTTATTTAATGGTTTGGTTGAAAAGACAATGGAGAAAATCTCAATTCCGGTTGAGGTGAGTGATCAGGGTGGTTTGATGATCACCGTCTCTTCAATGAATCAAGGTATTGCCTATAATGATGTATTCAGTGTGGATGTTCCATGGATTCAAAAGGGACTCAAACTGTCGGTTAAAGATTTCCCTAAAATTGTTATTCCGGGAAAAGAGGCTTCGTGGAAAGTTCGGGTGGTCGATTCCGAAGGAAAACCTGTGAAAGCAGAGATTGCCGGAGTTGTTTATGATGCCTCGCTTGATAAAATCCTTCCGCACGACTGGCAGT
>JAAFHB010000211.1 GCA_010906965.1 Mariniphaga sp.
AACATCAACAATTTTTATATTCCTTGATTGTCTGGCTCTGGAAAAATTCAATTACCGGATGGTGTTTATCCCGGCAGGGATAATCTGGCGGTAGAAAATAGGTGGCGGTGAAGGGGTTCGTCCCGTACGGGACGACAGA
Source organism: Mariniphaga sp. (assembly GCA_010906965.1). GTDB lineage: Bacteria > Bacteroidota > Bacteroidia > Bacteroidales > Prolixibacteraceae > JAAFHB01. The sequence continues at coordinate 140 of JAAFHB010000211.1, forward strand.
TTTCCTGTGAACCTGCTGTCTACCGACCGTTTGTGCCTGACGGCACATCTTCAACATCAACAATTTTTATATTCCTTGATTGTCTGGCTCTGGAAAAATTCAATTACCGTATGGATTTTATCCCGGCAGGGATAATCCGTCGGTAGAAAATAGGTGGCGGTGAAGGGGTTCGTCCCGTACGGGACGACAGATCCCTATCTTATCGTATTTTCTACCGACCGCTTGTGCCTGACGGCACATCTTCAACAGCAATATATTTATCCTATCTGCCGACTTATGCGTCTGATGACCACCTTTATGAACGAAACATTTTTTTACTCCTTTTCGTATATTAATGGTACAAATCAGAAAATGAATTCACAAAAACCAGATCAATATGTCGAATACTTATACTCAAATTCACATTCATGCCGTATTTGCCGTTCAAAATCGGATGTCTCTTATTACGAAGCTTTGGGAAGAGCGTTTATATCAATATATTACTGGCATAATTCAGCACAAAGGCCATAAGCTATTAGCAATAAATGGAATGCCGGATCATGTTCATGTACTTTTCGGAATGCGACCTTCACAATCCTTGTCTGATTTAATGAAGGAAATAAAGGGTGATTCGTCACGATGGATCAATGTGAACAGGTTTGTCAATGGTAAATTTTCCTGGCAGGAAGGATTTGGAGGATTTTCATACAGTAAATCACAAGTTTCGGCAGTAGCCGATTATATTGAAAAACAGGAAGAACATCACAAAACAAAAACCTTTATCGCCGAATATCGCAAAATACTAACTGATTTTGGCATCGATTACGATGAACAATATATTTTTAAACCAATCGAATAACGCACGTTTGAACAGCCACCCGGTCATTTGCATTTAAGCTTCCCAATCGCATCTATTGTCACCCGGCCATCTCCTAAAAAAAACATGTGAATAATATAACTCTTAAATTTAATTGTGTAATACACATCCGTATTAAAACACTCAACTTTGTCACTTGATTTTTTAGTACTCTTTTAAAAATTAAGATCATGTTCGAAATGAAAATCAAAAAAGGAATGACCACGCTCACTAAAAGCCTATTCTTTGTAACCTGCTTCAGTTTACTGGTTTTACTGTTGCCCTCATGTACGAAGGATAAGGACAATAGTCAGGGTAAAGCGCATCTTTCTGTTAACATGACAGATGCCCCCGCAAATTATGACGCTGTAATGGTTGATGTTATTGGTGTGGAAATCGTCGGAATTGATGAAAAGGCTATAACGCTTAATGCAAAAGCCAGTATTTATAATCTGCTTGATTTATCAAACGGCGTACATACACTTATCGCGACAGGCGAACTGGAAGCCGGAACTGTTTCACAAATAAGGTTGATATTAGGAACCCATAACACGGTGACGGTCGACGGGGTCGTTTATCCGCTCAGCACGCCAAGTGCAGAACAATCAGGATTGAAACTTCAGATTCATCAAACATTCGAACCGGACATTTCATACAGTATTCTGCTCGATTTTGATGCAAGTCAATCGATTGTTATGACAGGAAACGGTCAATACAAATTGAAACCTGTTATCAGAACCATTAATACGGCAATAACCGGTTCAATAAAAGGAAGCATTACCCCGATTGGCGCTAATGTCATTGTGACCGCAACTGCTGCCGGAGTATCGTATTCTTCTGTTACCAATTCAGCGGGTGCGTTTGTAATATCCGGTTTACCAGCAGGGACCTATAATATTACGGTTACTCCGGAACTTCCTTTGCTGCCTGTTATCGTCCTCGGTAAAGCGGTTGTGATCGGAGCATCGACCAACATCGGAATCGTTGTTTTGTAAGGTTTAAATACCTGAAATTATACAGGAGGTTGTTTCATTCATTTGGGACAACCTCCTTTGTTTAATAGAAGTGATGCGGTCAAGCTTCCGGTAATGGGAATAACATGATCGAAAGTGAATTTCATTCTCACAGTAATGGATTAGCAGTACTGAATGGTCAAATTCATAGAACGAAATTGCTTTAAATGCCACACCAGAGCTTTTAAAGATCACACTAAACCTTTTGAAGGCCATACACGACCTTTTGAAGATCCCACCTAGACTTTTTGAAGAACACGCTATGGGATACCCAGGGGAAATTTGAAAAATAGAAATGTCGCAGCTGACTCAAAAGCGTTTTTACACTGTGGATCTCCGTGTCTACTCAGTGTAACTCTGGAAAACAATTTCTTTCACCGCATTTCACAAGGAACCATTTCAATGATGGCAGATTAAAAAGATTGTGTGCTCTGTGCAACCATGTTTGCAAACTATTTAGTACCATTTCAAACCTATATTTTATATGGTATGTAAAAAGACCATTTCGAATGACCCCTACACGTTTTAACAAAAAAATCTGACGTCCATCAAAATAATATTAGTATAATATTTTTACACTTAAAACAAAATTGCGCACCAATCTAAAATACAAAAGAGCCATTTGTTACTGATTTTTAAGACAATAGTCTTTCCCTTTAATTAATAAATAAAATTATAACTTTGTTTTTTATAATTACATTTTAAAATGTTTTTTTTTGTAGATTTAACAAATCGAAATTTCAAAATAACTCAGATTCAACTGACTATGATGAATGATTTTGATTAATTTGAAAATGGCATTTCGTTAATCAGAAACATTTTAAAATTGCAATTAATATTTGTCATACAAGTAGCACGCCGAATCTGTCAGGGAGGCCGTTTATTCGGTTCATCTGGCGGTGTAAAAGGTATTGACACAACCGTACATTCTTTCTTTACTACCTCACGCTTATTTTCTTACGTCAACCACCTGGCCATAGCAACCCGTTTTGTAATTGCGTTAACACTCATGCTCCTCGCTTTTGGTATTTCCACTTCTTTTGCTCAAGTGGCCGGAGATTACAGGTCAATAGCCACTGGAAACTGGAATGCATTGGCAACCTGGGAGCGCTACGATGGGACTACTTCGACCTGGCTTCCTCCAGTCTTGGTACAAGGCTGGCCAGGAGAATTTGCAGGAACTGGGTTGGTTACAATACAAGCCGGTCATAACATATCAATAGCCGGTAATGTAACTACTGTCACGTTGGGTGCAGTAACCGTTAATGGTGCGTTAACACTCTCGGATGATGCTGTATTTACTTTAAATACCAATCAACTTAAGGTCACTACTGTTGTTGGGAAAATTGATTTCGGCAAAAAATCACGACTAAAGCTGCCGATTAATACTATTATTTCTGTAACTACTGGAGCACTTGTAGGTTCATGCAGTAACAACGTTGAGATCTATATTGGAAATGTACAGTATTATGCATGTGTTGGTGGTGGTGGCGCATGTGGTAATTTTAATGATTTAATGGTAAATGGTGGGAATCCAATCATTACATTAACTTCAGGAGCCGGTACCAATATCCAGCCAGTTTGTCCCAATAGACCAATTACCAACATTACCTACGCGATCAATGGAGGAGGACCGACAGGAGGTATCATAACAGGGTTACCAACTGGCGTAACGGGAACTTATAATGCAGGAGTTTATACGATTAGCGGGACGCCGACAGTGCAACCGGCAGTTCCGGTAATTTACAATTACACGTTAACATCGGCAGCAACGAATGTTTGTACAAATCCCACTGCTGTGGGAACCATTACAGTAAATCCTGTCACAAATGTACTTATCACCCCACCTACACCAGTCTGTGCACCAGCTAAAGTCGATCTGACTGCAGCAGCAGTGACTTTCGGCAGTACACTCGGACTAACCTTTACCTACTGGACCGACGCATTAGCCACTATATCTTATGCAACACCAGTTGCTGCCACGCCTGGAACCTATTATATCAAAGGAACTTCAGCAGCGGGATGTTATGATATCAAGCCGGTTGTAGTACCAGCTAATCCGTTAATAATGATTACCAATCCACCTGATATCTGCTCCCCTTCTACAGTCGATCTAACCTCGGCATCAGTGACTTCAGGAAGTACTGCAGGATTAACTTATACCTACTGGATCGATGCATCTGTCACTATATCTTATGCAACACCAGCTGTTGCCTCACCTGGAACCTATTATATCAAAGGGACCTCAGCAGGTGGATGTTACGATATCAAACCGGTTGTGGTAACCAGTTCTACTAAACTTGTTGTTAATGCACTGATCGCTACCTGCGTATTGGCCACAGTCGATCTTTATACAGCGGTGTCAGCAACAAGTACGCCGGGTCTGATATTGGGTTACTATTCTGATGCCTCGGCTACAACATTTTATGCAACACCAACCACAGCCACACCAGGCACTTATTATATCAAAGGAACGTTGGCAGGATGCTGGGATCTCAAGAAAGTCGTAGTAACAGTAGCGACTCCCCTTCCGACAGCTGCTGGCACTATAACAGGTATTTCACCTGTTTGCCCGGGTGCTACGGGAATAGTTTATTCGATTCCTGCCATTACTGATGCAACCGGCTATTTGTGGACACTTCCACCAGGTGCAACTATTACAGGCGGTGACAATACCAATTCAATTACGGTAAGTTTCAGTCCAACAGCTACCTCAGGAAATTTCACCGTTTTGGGAACCAATAGCTGTGGAAATGGAATCGCTTCATCACCTTATGCACTGATTGTTGATCCCTTACCGGCAGCCGCCGGGCCAATCACCGGCAGTTCGAGTGTTTGCCAGGGAGCATCAGGTGAGATTTACACGATAGCTGTTATACCCCATGCCGATGTGAACGGTTATGTCTGGACACTCCCTCCAGGAGCAACAATAACTGCCGGTGCAAATACAAACAGTATAACTGTATCCTTCGACGCAACATCGACTCCTGATATATTAACGGTAAAAGGCACAAACGGTTGCGGTGATGGCACTTCTGTCAATTTGAATATTAATGTCACACCATCAGTTGGAACACCAGTTTTTGCAGATGGTGCATCCTCCTCCCGTCCACAGCTAGCACAAAAAGTACTCTACACCGCGACCGCAAACTATGCCTCAACAATAACTTACACCCTCGATGCAAACTCAGTAACAGCGGGAAATAGCATTGATCCTAATACGGGAGAAGTAAACTTTTTGGCGGGATGGAGTGGAACAAGTGTCATTACGGCAAATGCAAAAGGTTGTGGCGTACCAACCACAGCAATACACACTGTGACAACCGTTACGTCTACGATAGGAGCAACCTGGTGTTTTGCATTATTTACCCAAACCGGAGCTATAACGAATAACGGTTCAACTGTAAAAGGGAATGTTGGCACTAATGCAGGTGCAATAACCGGATTTACTGCGGCAAATTTAGATGGAAATATCTCTGAGGCAAGTGACCCCGTTTCAGTTCAGGCCTCTGCTGATGTCATTGCTGCGTATAGCGATTTGAACGCAATTGCTTGTGGTGTAATTGTTACAGGAACCTCATTAGGATCAGGACAGACATTGACACCAAATGTATATTGTCTTGGAGGTGCCTTAAACATAACCGGAGACCTGATTTTAGATGCTCAGGGTGATCCCAATGCCCTTTTTATTTTCAAAGTAGGTGGCGCTTTATCGACACTCACAAATGCAAAAATAATATTGATAAATGGAGCATCCAAATACAATGTATACTGGCGGGTATATGGAGCGGTCGAATTAAATACCGGCACGCAATTCAGTGGCACAATAGTTGGCGAGGGTGCAATTACCTTAAATGGCTCAACACTAAATGGACGAGCCCTTGCAATTTTAGGAGCGATTGTCCTGAATGGAAGTGTAATTACCAGCAATTGTTCTCCAATGATTGTCGTGGGAAGTACAAATAAGCCTACTTTCAATACTTCGGGTCCGTTTGGGTTCTGTGTAGAAAACATCCATGAGGCTGTGTATGACCCTATTGCAATTGATATTATTTCTCCCGATCGGCCTGATTATTACACCTTGAAAGCTGGCGATCCACCTCTTGACATTATTACGGCAACCTATGCCTCTCCTGATTGTGCCATAGCAGTCGGTTATATTCTTCACTGGAGTATAACTGACAATGCGGGTCTGCCAGTTAAATCTGTTAGCAACGTTTTCTTAACCAATATCACTGGCCAGGTTTCGGATTATACCAAGGCCACCAGCGCCACAACAACAGATATTATTTTCCAGGGAGCAGCTAATTCAGTTGTAACCTACAAGATAATTTACTGGCTGGAAGACCCATGCGGCAAACTTTCGGATATCAAAGTAAACACTATCACGATCAATCCACGGCCAAATATTCAATAAAAAGAATCTAAAGAAATAATATAAAACTAAAAATACAACAAAGATGAAAAATCAAAACTACTCACTCATCGAAGTCGCTTTCTCCGGCGCACAAACAACAATCACCAGAGGCCTTATCCGACCGGATCTGCCCGATATCTTCCTGTTGCAGAACGCGGGGAAGAGCCCGCCGGGATGTGCACGAAGTTCGGGAAGCAGTTTAGGGCTGCACACAGAAATCCTGCTGCCTGTAAATGGCAACAGATCAATCAATAGAAAAATTAAAAGCAAAAAAATATATTTTAATATTATGAAAAAGCAAATTTTTATTCTCGTAATTTTAGTAGTGGCGGTTTTTGCCAATGTAACCAATTCTTTTGGGCAAATGACAAACGGATCAGGACCGCAAGCCTTAACATGTTCTACTGGTCCACTAGCACCATTGGCTGGGGTTCCTTATAATTATGCGGCTACAGTTCTACCTGCCACAGGAGATTTCCAATGGTGGGCAACTAAAGATTTTAACTTTATTTCAACTGGTGTCAATAATTTTGCTACCAACGGACTTGGTGTTGGAACAGGTCTAAAAGCTGCCAGTATTAACTATGGCGTTAAAGGCGGAGCCACAAATGCAGCGAATGTAAGCATTACATGGCCAAGTGCAACTTTAGTAGCAACAACTGTAGGCTCTCCAACTTTTGTTGTTGTACAGAATGATGCCATATCTCCAAACTGTGCAAATAATTTAAAAGTCTATCAGATTTTCCCAAAGAATGGATTCACAGTTGACATAAAAAATATGGATCAATCAAAAGTAACTCAGCCATATTCAACTGCTTATTCTTTTTGCGCATCCAATATTGCAAGTGCAACATATGTGGTCGGCACTGGCATTGTAACTGATTATGGCATTAGCGTGCTTTATTTTGAAGTTGTAGCTGCAAATTTTACAGACGGTTACACTCCTTCATTTAAGGTTACAGGTCTCGCATCTGGTCAGACAGTTACTTCTCTTCAATTATCTGTTTCAAATACTTTTGCGCCAACAATCCCGACGGTTAAAACAGGAATTGAATATAAGCCCGTTGCCGCTTTAACTATTGATCCAGCCGTTACAAATACGGGGTTCGGTGTATCAGTTTATGTGAAGCTCACCATAGCTAATGGTACACACGAAAATACAGTTGTTGCCGGAGATAATATTTCACTTGCAGTTGACGGTATAAATAATGCTGGGCAATCAGCTGTTCTTAATACAAACTGTGATTTACCATCAGCTTACTCAGATGTTGCAACACAAACAATTAATCCACGTCCTGCAGTTACAGCTGTAGCAGCTACAGGAACATTTGTAACGAATTAGTATAACTGGTATAGAATTCTAAGATGAAATTGCTTTTTCATAACCCCATCCCTTTTCCCGGTCAGTTACGAGACTGACCGGAGGAAGTCCGGGTAAAGAAAAGCAAAAAGGAAATCTGGCTATTCCCATTTCTTATCAAAGTGGGTGGTGCGGCCGGAAAAAAAGAGAAATTCATAAGTAAACTATGAATTAAAAATTGCGATAAAATGATATTCAGGCTCTTGTATATTATGCGTCTGGCATTGGTGGTTCTGCTACCTCTGCTGCTGGCTTTGGCTCCCGCCATGGCCCAGACCGCCGTATAC
>JAAFHB010000212.1 GCA_010906965.1 Mariniphaga sp.
AATAAATCATCGAAGGAACACCCGCTGCTTTAAGTAATTCTTTTACCTGATCACGCTTCTGTAACCTTATAACATACTGATTATAAGTGTGCTTCGACCTACTATTTTTTAAAGGTTTTACTACGCTGGGTAATTTTTCAAAAAGCTGATTGTATCGGTGACCAGCATCAATGCGATTTTGAATATAACTATCGAGATTCCGAAGTTTTACACTTAATATGGCCGCCTGAATGGTATCGAGACGCGAATTACAGCCAACCATCTCGTAAGCATATTTTTGTCCTTGTCCGTGACGCGAGATCATTGTGGCCTTCTTAGCAATATCCTGATCATTTGTGGATAACGCTCCCCCATCGCCAAAACAGCCCAGATTTTTGGTCGGGAAAAAAGAGTAGGTATTGATATCTCCCATCGTTCCTGTCAGCTTTACATCGCCATTTGCAAAGCGATAAGTTGATCCAAGCGATTGGGCATTGTCTTCGATTACTTTCAATCCATACTGACGGGCAATCTCAAGAATTGGTTCCATGTTTGCCGATTGTCCAAACAGGTGAACTACAACGATCGCTTTTGTATCAGGAGATATTTTTGCTTTAATCAGATTCTCGTTGATGTTGAAAGTTCCTTCCCAGACATCAACAAAAACAGGCTTAAGACCCAGTAGAGCAGCAGCTTCGGCAGATGCCACATAGTTAAATGCCGGCATCAATACTTCATCACCTGATTTGAGATCAAGCGACTGGTAAGCTATCTGAAGTGCATCCGTTCCATTGGCACATGGAACCACATATTTCACACCCAGATAATCAGCCAGTTCACCGGCAAAAGCTTCAACCTGCTTACCGTTGATAAATGCTGAAGCAGAGATCACATCCTGAATCGCCTGATCGACTTCATCTTTAATTTTGAGATATTGACCATGAAGGTCAACCATTTTTATTGAGTTCTCCATATTCTCTTTTAAATCGCGTTTACAAAATTGCTAATAATTTCGCGATTGTTTCGGATGAATGGACTTTACTCTATAAATTAGGTGAAAAAATGAGCTATTTGACCGAATTCAATTCTCAATCATCTTATTCAAAACCTCAGCCAATTCAGCAGTAAGATTCCTTCTTGCGTATTTTTCGATTCCTTTTGGGATATTGTTTAAATCGTTGCTTAAATATTTCCCGTAAAGCATCAAAACGGTCTTTTTCATCCCTTCCAAATCGTCGTACTCCGAAATAGAACCAGCTTCCGTCTCTTCAAGTATCTGTGCCAGGTTGCCGTCTGAAGGTCCAATGGCAAAGATTGGCCGTCCGGATGCGAGGTATTCAAAAAATTTGCCGGTTAATATCCCTTTTGCATTTGGACTTTCTTTATTGATGGCCAAAAGCAGAATTGCCGATTGTTTCATTAGCATAGCTGCTTTATCGTGGGTAACGTATTCAATACTTGCAAATTGATTACCGAGATTAAATGCGGAAATATCATCAGTAACAGAGTTATCAACTTTGCCAATAAGCTTAATTTCCAGATCATTTCTGAAATTGGGAAGTGTTTCAGACAAATCTGCGAGCACCTGCCATAATCCCTTCAGATTTATGCTCGGCGGAAGTGTTCCGATGTGCGAAATGGAGAATTTTGCATCCCGAACTACATCCTGAACCTCCATATCATCCGTATCGAATCCATTTGTGATCAGGTGCACATTGCTTGCCCCCATCCTTTCGTAGTTCACTTTCATATCGCGACTCACCACCACCATTGCACTGCAACCTTTAATCGTTTTTAATTCAAGGAGTTTGTGCATTCTGTCAGCAAAAGCTGAGATCTTCATATCTTTATAATAGTCGATATCGGTCCATGGATCACGGAAATCAGCAAGCCACGGAATAAGTAAGAGGTCCTTTAAAGCCAATGCAATCAAATGCATTGAATGTGGCGGCCCTGTCGAAACGATCGCATCTATTTCATTTTCATTAAGATATTTATTCAAAAAACGGACAGACGGTTTTATCCAGAATTTGCGCGCATCTGGTATAAAAAGATTTCCCCTGATCCAAACCGATAACTTCTCAACAAGTCCGGGTGACCTTTTATGATTCAGAAATCCACTGTTGATTTTGACAGTACTCTTTTTACCGGTAATTTTCTTATAAAACTCGTATGGCTCCCATATAGGGGTTCTGATCACTTTAATTCCGACAGGAATGTCTTTTGATAAAGTATCATCGATCACCGGATATTCAGCATTTAATGGGGTATAAATCACAGGTTCCCATCCAAACTCGCGAAGATATTTTACGAACTTGAGCCACCGCTGTACACCTGCACCTCCACTTGGCGGCCAATAATAAGTAATGATCAGTACTTTATGCATCAATTAACAATTGCGATTTCAGGAGTTTAAATTCGATCATTTTTGTGAACCACCATTAAAAATATTCTTCACAGGAATTGTTGCAATGAAATCCTTCAGGTAAAATGGTTCATAATAAGCCACATCAACAAATTTTTGAAGTTGAAAATCTCTTTCTGACAAAGGAATCATGTTTTCAGCCCATGTAATTATTCCATTGATAAAGATCGCATTCGGATGATTGATTGCATCGCGGCATTTGGCCGAACCATTTCCAAAAAAGAGAACAGAATTGTTTTCAAGAAAGGGAAGATACGATTGATGATCGATAATATCAGCCTGTATACCACGGACTTGCTTTCCTTCTTTATCGTAAAATGCCGTGTAAACTTCCATTCGCCGGGCATCGATCATTGGACAAAAAAGCACATTTTCGGTTTTAGGAAGCTGATAACGATCGGGATGATGGATTACATGATGCGCCATGGCCTCCAGCGATGTAATGGCAATCAACGGTAAACGCGATGCATAACAGATCCCTTTTGCTACCGATACACCAATCCTTAAACCGGTATACGACCCTGGTCCACCCGACACCGCTACAGCGTCAAGTTGTTCCATTGCCAAATTCGATTCTGCCAGCAGTTCTTCAATAAAAACGGTAACTAGCATGGCATGATTCTGTCCTGTAAGGTTTTCGCGCGAATGAACGACAATGCCATCACGGGCGAGTGCCACAGAACACACTTCGGTTGAAGTTTCGATATTTAAAATAAGAGCCATTTACTTTTTTTGCAAAGATGGGAAATATTCAAAAGAGTTAAAACGATACGATCGGTTAAACATTTTAAATCACCATCTGTTGATAAAATTAACTTAAAATTAAGATAAAATATTTATCAATTAAAATATTAATCCCGATTTCTCTACTTTTGGCCGATTAAAATAAAAAACCAATTAATTGATCATTTTCGAAGATTGTTTGTTAATCTATACAAAATGGGTCACATATCATCTTTTCAATGAATAGGTCCGGATATTTATGTCACCTGGAAAAACAAGTTTGAACGATCAGAATATGCTAAAAACAGTAATAATAGATGACGACTATGTTTCGAGAATGGTTTTGCGCGAAATGCTCGAAAAATTTCTCGACAACATTGAGATTCTTGGAGAAGCCGGTACGGTAGCAGAAGGTGTTAAATTAATTGAAGATACTGATCCTGAATTAGTACTGCTCGATATCAGCATGCCTGACGGTACAGGTTTCGACCTGTTGGATAAATTGAAAACAATCAATTTCAAACTGATTTTCATTACTGCATACAGCGAATATGCTGTCAAGGCGTTCAAATATTCAGCCTTTGATTATATCGTTAAGCCTCTTAATGTGGATGAGCTGACACATGCCATTCTGCGAATTCCTCAGATCAAAAGGGTAGATAATAAAGTAAGGGTGAAGACACTTAAAGAAAATTTGCTGGCAACAGAAGAAAGTGCTGTAAAAACAGTCGCGTTGCCCGAAATCAACGGATTTGCAATTGTAAATGTCGAGGATATCGTTCGTTGCGAAGGCAAAAGGAATTATACCCGAATCATTTTAAAATCGGCTCCAGAGAAAGTGGTGAGTCGTACACTGCTCGAATTCGAACACTTGTTAACTCCCTTGGGATTTGTAAGAATACATCGAAGCCATTTGGTAAATATCATGAATGTGGTTCGTTATCTTAAATCGGAGGGAGGGATGGTTGAACTTAAAACCGGAGAGTTACTCAAGGTTTCGCCAAAACACAAGGAAAACTTATTGAATAAACTGTTATTTAATAAACTGTAACAATTTAGATATCTGGTAAGTCGTGAGTGTAACTCACAAAAATAGATCTAAAAAATAACCCTGGTTTTGTAACCAGGGTTATTTTTTACAGTATGTTTAAAATCGGTGTTAAATCCACCTTAGTATTCTAAAATCCTGACGATTCGGAAGCTCACTGTTCTTAGGAAAAATTCGGACTCCGTAATTATACGAACCCGGCTTTGTCAATGTGAGACTTAAGGAATAATGGGTCAAACCATTTGATTCTTTGCCTGGTGTGAATTCGTGTCTTTCAACATATTCAGGATGCTCGGTCGCTGTGGCAACAATTACTTCAACTCCAATTTCGTCTGCCGATAAACCTTTCAGATCGAGTACGATTTGCGATGGGTATTCCTGTCCCATTTTGTAGGAATTGGTGATTCCATCGGCAAGCTGAATGTTAACAACTTCGATCTGATCCCACACGGAAAGAATCTTTGCCTTCCATGCAGCGATCTCTTTGGCCTTTGAAAAATTATCAGCCTTTAACCTGTCAAGTCTTGTTGAAAGAGGAATGTAATATCGGTTGAAATAGTCCTTCATCATGCGACGAGTCGTGAAATGAGGAGCTACATCGGCGAAAGTATTTTTTATAAAATCAACCCAGCGACTCGGGACATTCTTCTCATTCCTGTAATAGTAAGCCGGAATGATCTCATTTTCGAAGATGCTGTAAATAGCTTCCGCATCGAGTTCATCCTGCAACTCGTCGTTATCGAACGTTTTTTCGAGTGGAAGCGACCAGCCCGCATCTTTCTTATAACCTTCAACCCACCATCCGTCGAGGACAGAGAAATGAAGTGTACCGTTCATTACCCCTTTTTCACCCGATGTTCCGGACGCTTCAAGAGGGCGTGTAGGTGTATTCATCCAGACATCACAACCCTGAACCAGCATTTTGGCAAGATTCATATCGTAATTCTGAATAAAAAGGATGCGTCCGATAAACTCGGGGCGTTTAGATATGTCGAAAATGAATTTAATAAGATCCTGACCAGCTTTATCGGCCGGATGTGCTTTCCCTGCAAACAAAAACTGCACCGGACGTTCCGGATTATTCACAATTTTCGCAAGGCGGTCAAGATTACGGAAAAGCAGGTGTGCTCTTTTATAAGTAGCAAACCTTCGTGCAAAACCAATTGTCAGCGCTTTTGGATTAAGTTTTGATATTGCCTCTGCAATGTATTTCGGGTTTTCATTCCGTTGAACATGCGTATCAGAGAAGCGTTGTTTCACATAGTTAATCAAGCCTTCACGGAGTTTTGACTTGGTTTCCCATATTACACTATCCTGAACTTTATAAATATTGCGCCATGCACGTGTCTCTTCTTCCTCATCATATTCATGAATATCTTCAGGAAGTTTTTCTGGCTTTAAAAATTTCTCATGAATCGATTTCCATTCTGGTGCTGCCCAAGTAGGATAATGCACACCATTTGTTACATACCCGATATTTTCAAGTTCTTCAGGCAAAAATCCTTTGTACAATTCAGAAAGCAACCCTTTACTGATTTTGCCATGTAACATGCTCACACCATTGATCTGTTGCGACATATTAGATGCCAAATAGCTCATATTAAAATGATCGTCATAACCGGAAGCTTTTCCAAGGAAGAGAAAATCTTCGGGCGAAAGCCCCAGCTTTGGAGCCATATTACCCATATATAGTTTGAAAAGATCGACATGAAATGAATCATGACCGGCGGGTACCGGTGTATGTGTGGTAAAGAGCGTTGATACTCTGATCATCTCCTGTGCTTCAGGAAATGATAATCCTGAAGATTCCATGAGGTTTTTTATCCTTTCAAGTCCGATAAAAGCGGCATGTCCTTCGTTACAATGGTAAATATCAGCTTTAATTCCGATCTTTTCCAGTAATTTTATTCCACCCAACCCAAGCACCATCTCTTGCTTCAAACGATTTTCATTATCACCACCATACAAGTGATGTGTAATGAAACGATCGGGATCCTGATTGGCATCATAATCGGTATCAAGAAGATATAAGGTTATGTTTCCTATTTTAACAGACCATGCATGAGCATAAACTGTGCGGCCGGGCATATCGATACCGATGGTTACCCACCCATTCTCGTCCATCACCGGTTGAATCGGAATCTTCGAGAAATGTTCAGCATCATACTGCGCAATCTGCTCTCCCTGTCCTGAAATAATCTGTTTGAAATATCCAAAGCGATACAGAAGACCTACGCCTGTCATATCCACTTTCGAATCACTGGCCTCTTTCAGAAAATCACCTGCCAAAACACCCAGACCACCGGAATAAATTTTAAGACTTGAATGCAGTCCAAACTCCATACTAAAATAGGCAATTTTAGGCCCACGCAATTCCTTGCGTTCATTCAGGTATTTTTCAAGCAGCATCTCGGCTGTATGCATTCGAAGTATAAATGCCTGATCCGATTTCAGTTCATCAAAACGGTCAAGACTCGTCTCTTCGAGCAAAACAATCGGATTGTGACCGCATGATTCCCAAATGATGGGATCGATCTCGCAGAACAATGCTCTAACCTCATCGCACCAAACCCACCAAAGATTTCGCGATAAAATTCTGAGCGGTTTAAGCTCTTCCGGAACGTTCGATTCAACGATTATTTTCTTCCAGGTAGGTCCGGTATTTACCGATTGCCTTATTGTATATCCTTGTGTATCCATATTTCAACTTACTAATATAAGATAATGTAAAAGACACATTATCACTGCAATAATTTTGGCGCAAAGGTAGTTTATTTTAAATCACGGCTAAATGATTTGCCAAATGGTAACAATTTATTGATCTGATAAGCTTCTAAAACCGGAAATTATTTGATATTGAATTCCCTTTTATCTGTCCTTTATGCCTCCAGTACATCCTTTAAATAATGAATCTGAAATAAATACCACTACTAACGACCAATGAAAGTGTTAAGTTTCATTACAGTCAATAAAATAAAGTAAGCCGCGGGTAATAACCTGTAAGAAAGCAATAACGCGGCGACTGCTCAAAATAAATCTCCCTGCCACAAACTGACACGGAGATTTTCTTTAAACCATTAATATCAATATTAGTAATGCGATAGCGATATTAATCGATATTATTTTGTGGCTTCGATGATGCCTCTGAAATAGCCGATCGATTCAGCAATACCCATAAAAGGATCGGTCATATCCTTCTCGTGTTCAAGACTGCAAACGCCTGTATAGCCAACTTTACGAAGCATCTTCACAAACGCAGGGAAATTAATGACACCACGGCCAACTTCAAGCGAATAACCAAGCTTCGTTGTTCCGGTGACATCTTTAATATGAATATCGAATACACGCGACTTATATTTTTTGAGGTCAGCAACAGGATCTTTTCCGTTGCGGGTATCATGACCAATATCCAAACACATGCCAATCCTTGGATCGAGGTCCTTCACATGATTCCAAACATCTTCAGCATCGGGATAGGTTGCAATATCCGGTCCGTGAAGGTGAATCGCATAATTAAAGCCATATTCTTTTACTTTTTTGTCGACATATGGGAGCAAATCGTAATTAGGAACCCCCACAATCAATTTTACCCCAACCCTTTTGGCATATTCAAAAGCATTATCAATGTCCTTTTCAGATTTCATATAAATAGGACCAACTGCATAACCTGTTACGTCGCTCGCTTTTAGCTTTGCATGAAATTCAGCAATCTGCTCATCCGTGCTCGCCATCGGGAGATGAAAATCCTTGATGCAAAGATAGTGCACGTCAGCACGTTTCAACGTTGCAAGTGCCTTATCGAGGTCAAACTTGAGAAATGTGTAGCCTGCCATGCCAATTTTAAATTTCTCACCTGTTTCGGGAGGCATCCGCTG